>JANQHY010000119.1 GCA_028282395.1 Gammaproteobacteria bacterium | reverse complement strand
ACGTCCCAAAGTTGGTCAACGTATTAATGAAGTGAAACAGGCGCTACAAGCAGCAATTAATGAGCGCCGGGAAATACTACAAAGTGCCGCTATGAGTGCAGCATTAGAAAAGGAGCGGGTCGATGTGACACTGGCCGGGCGGTTAGCGCAGCCAGGTAGTGAACACCCGATTGCCCAAGCGTTAGAGCGAGTTGAGTCTTATTTTGCGCAGCATGGCTTTGCCGTTGCCACCGGGCCGGAAATCGAAGATGACTACCATAATTTCACCGCGTTGAATATTCCGGATAACCATCCGGCACGAGCGGCGCATGATACCTTTTATTTTGGTGATGGGCGCTTATTGCGTACCCACACTTCCGGGGTGCAAATCCGCACTATGGAAACTGGTCAGCCACCATTTCGTGTGATTGCACCAGGGCGGGTTTATCGTTGCGACTCAGATCAGACGCACACCCCGATGTTTCATCAGGTCGAAGGCTTGCTAGTGGATAAGGGTATTCACTTTGGTCATCTCAAAGCGATGTTGGCTGATTTTCTCAAATATTTCTTTGAGCGCGATGTAGCAGTGCGTTTTCGTCCCTCATATTTTCCGTTCACAGAACCTTCTGCCGAAGTTGATGTGAAATTCAATGATAAATGGTTGGAAGTGCTGGGCTGTGGAATGGTGCATCCCAACGTGCTAGAACAGGTCAATGTTGATAGTGAGGTATATACCGGTTTTGCTTTTGGTTTAGGCGTGGAGCGTTTAGCGATGATCCTCTATGGTATTGATGATTTACGGCTATTTTTCCATAACGACTTGCGTTTTTTAAAACAATTTTGAGAGAGACAGCAGCATGAAAGTAAGTGAAGCTTGGTTACGCGAATGGGTTGATCTGTCCTTAAGTCGTGATGAATTGGTGCATCGTTTGAATATGGCCGGTTTGGAGGTTGATAGTGTTGAACCTGTAGCAGGAGAATTCAATGGTGTGATCGTCGGTCAGGTACTGGAGAAATACCAACATCCTAATGCTGATCGTTTAAGTGTGTGCAACGTAACGGTAGGCGAAGATCAGTTACTACACATTGTCTGTGGTGCTAAAAACGTGGCGGCGGGTATGAAAGTCCCGGTTGCTATGGTGGGTGCTGTGCTACCAGGTAATATTAAAATTAAGCGCTCTAAATTACGCGGTGTTGAATCGCAAGGCATGATTTGCTCTGAGAGTGAATTAGGGCTGGCAGAGCAATCCGATGGCATCATGCCATTACCTGATGATGCACCGGTTGGCCAGAATGTGATAGATTATTTACAGCTTGATGATGTGGCTATTGATATTGATTTGACTGCTAACCGCGGTGATTGTCTGAGTGTTATAGGTCTGGCGCGGGAATTGTCTGCACTATGCCAGGCAAAACGCAAGCTGTTGCCTGATGTTGAAATAGCTGCGCAAATACAAACTACCCAGGCGGCAACAGTCGCAGATCCGGCAGGCTGTCCACGCTATATAACGCGGGTGATTGAGCAGGTAAATGCTCAAGCCAAAACGCCACTATGGATGGTGGAAAAACTCCGTCGTAGTGGGGTGCGCAGTGTCTCTTTACTGGTTGATATCACCAATTATGTTATGTTGTTGCTAGGTCAGCCATTGCATGCCTTTGATGGTGCTAAAATTCAAGGCGATATTAATGTGCGCTGGGCTAAGACAAATGAAAAACTCACACTGCTCGATGGGCAGGAAGTGAATTTGCAAACTAATACCTTGTTGATTACTGATGCGTCAGGGCCGCTAGCCATGGCTGGTATTATGGGCGGTCAAGCAACGGCAGTGAGCGATGAGACAACGTGTATCGTGCTCGAAAGTGCTTTCTTCCATCCTGATGCCATACAGGGTCGTGCGCGCCAGTATGGCTTGCATACGGATTCTTCACATCGTTTTGAGCGTGGTGTTGATAGCCAAATAACATGGTTGGCGATCGAGCTGGCTACTGAACTAGTGATTGAATTGGCTGGTGGTGTTGCCGGCCCGGTTAAGGAAATTACTGATAATGACACATTGCCCAAAGCCAATATATTGCAATTAACCAGCAAAAAACTACAGCAAACCTATGGGCGTGATTATGACCTTGATACGGTTGAAGCAGCATTAACCGCCATCGGTTGCGCTGTAAAGGCTACTGATGATGATCAGTGGCAGGTAAAAACACCACTACATCGTTATGACCTTAATTTGGCTATAGATTTAGCAGAAGAAGTGGGGCGTATTGATGGTTTTGATAAAGTGCCGGCAGTTATGCCCAATCTGCCACTGCAGCCAGTCAGCCATAGCAGTAATATGATGAAGCGAATTCGGCAGTTTTTAGTGGCTCGTGGCTATGCTCAAACGATTACGTTTAGCTTTATCAGTGAGGACCAGGCTAAGCTATTTGCCAGTGGTGACTTAATGGCGGTCAGTAATCCAATTTCTGAGGATTTAGCTGTGATGCGTCCAAGTTTGATCCCTGGTTTAATGTTGGCGGCGAAATATAACATCAATCGCCAGCAATCATCCGGTTGCTTCTTTGAGCTGGGGCGTTGTTATCATCAACAAGAGCAGCATACACTGACTTTATTGGTCTATGGTCAATATGATAGAGATCACTGGTCGAGGCAAAGAATGCGTGACTTTTATGATTTAAAAGGCGACCTGCAGGCGTTATTGCAACAATTATCCTGCCATGAGGTAACATTTTCGGCTCAAACATTACCTGCATATTGGCACCCGGGTCAGGCAGCTTCAGTGAAACAAGGCGATAGTATGTTAGGTTATTGTGGTCGATTGCATCCACAGGTGGAGAAAGCTATCGGTGTTAAGCTTCCATGCTTTGCAGTAGAAATCAATTTGGATGTGCTTGAGCAACAGGATACTATACAATATCAGCCGCTATCAAAATTTCCTGCAATTCGCCGTGATTTAGCATTTGAAGTTGCACGTGAGCTTCCGGCAGAACAGCTCTTAGCAACCATACGTAGTGCAGCGGGCCACTTGTTAGTAGATACTGGGGTTTTCGATGTTTATACTGGTGATCAAATCGAGGCGACGAAAAAAAGTATAGCCGTTTACTTGATTTTGCAGGATTTATCGCACACTCTTAAAGATGAAGAAGTTGCATTGGTGATTGACCGTGTTGTCAATCAGCTTTGTGAGAGATGTGGTGCTGAATTGAGAGAATGACAATGGCTCTAACAAAAGCGGATATCGTCAGTAAAGTGGCGCGCGAGCTTGAGGTGCAACTGCATGTTGCGCGTGAGTTGGTGGATACTTTTTTTGAGGATATTAAAGATAGCCTGCAAAAGGGTAATTCCGTTAAGATTTCAGGCTTTGGTAATTTTGAAACTCGTGATAAAGCAGCGCGCCCGGGCCGCAACCCGAAAACCGGCGAAATTGTTCCTATTGAGGCAAGGCGAGTGGTGACCTTTAAACCAGGACAAAAACTAAAAATGATTGTTTCTGATTAGCCTGGATTATTTTATCATGCCGTTTGATTTGCCTTCTCAAAGCCGTTTTACTTCGCTAATAACCGTCTGGCGATCATTAATATTAACGCTTCTCAGGGAGCGTGAGCTTAGCCTGAAATATTCAAACCAATGACCAGCATATCACCTTATCCTGCCGCTTTTACTCAACGCCTTCAAACTATTGTACCCAAAGGCACTTCTGGCCAAGTGCTCAGTCAGTTAGGGGTCTTGGATATTGTCAGTCTTAGAGTTAACACTTTATTAGTCGATAAACAAGCCACCGTTGCTGCATTGCAACGAGAAGGCTTTGAACTATCGCCGGTTGCTTGGTATGAGGATGCTTACACCATTCCTATCATGCAGCGTGAGCAATTAACACATTCATCCTGGTTTTCTGATGGTAAAATTGTGATTCAATCGCTCTCTAGTCTATTGCCACCGTTAATATTGGCGCCTGAGCCTGGCGAAGAAATTTTAGATCTTGCTGCGGCACCTGGCAGTAAAACCACACAGATAGCGACCATGATAGAGGGCAAAGGCCGTATTGCTGCCGTGGAAAAAGTTAAAGGACGCTTTTTTAAATTACGTTCTAATTTAAAAAAACAACATATCACTTGTGTGGACACCTACCTCAAAGACGGCTGTGATGTCTGGCGCCCTTGCCAGAATCGTTTTGATCGTGTGTTGCTTGATGCGCCATGCTCATCAGAAGGGCGCTTTGTGGCCGAGGATGTAACTAGCTATGCCCATTGGAGTGAACGTAAAATCAAAGAAATGGCACGCAAACAATGGCGTTTGTTGTATTCAGCCTTCCGTAGTCTTAAACCTGGCGGCACATTGGTTTATTCAACCTGTACCTTTGCGCCGGAAGAAAATGAAATCATTGTCCAGTGGCTGATTGAGCAATTTGCTGACCAGGTTGATATTTTACCTATTCAGTTAGCGCTGGATAATGTTCAGATGGGCCTGACGCATTGGCAAGGCGAAGATTTTGATCAGCGACTTGCATTGACTTGTCGTGTATTGCCTACATCCCAGATGATACCGTTTTATATTGCCAAGATTGGTAAACGCAATTAGAAACTTTATGCAGGAATGAGGTGTCTGGTAGGGTTTATATGATATGATCCGGTTCGTGCTTTCAAATACTTTCTAAAAAATACCGTTTGAGCCTTACCGTGTTTATGATTTGAATGTTGATCAATACCTGAATCGATTTTACTGGATTGAGTAAAGTTATCAATTAATGGGCGCAGAGTTGTTTCTGATTGTTTATATTCTTCCCTCCAAGGGGTTGAGAATGTTTTAACAATAGATCGCAGAGATTTGTAGCTAGCTGGGGTGATATTGCGTTTTCTGCGGATTTTACTCGCTTCCATAGCCAGATCAATGCCCTGATAAAGAAGCTCGGTCGCGTTATCTTGGCGTGGGTTTTTTTCCCATTGAACTAAAACTTCTTGTGCCTGCAGGTATCGTTCAAGTTTTTGTCTGGTTTTGGTTTGGACTTGAGTTTTTCCATGGCTTTCATTTGAGTTTTCAAGTAACTTCGTTAGTTTGGCTATTTGAGATTCTATATGCTTGCTTACCCTTGAATGTAATAATTCTAAAGGGTTATAAGCAAGTTGAACCTCTTTTTTAGGCAAATAATAATGATTAACCCAATACTGTATGGCGCAAGTGGCCAGAACAATACCAGCTCCAATTGCTACCCCTATAGGGCCTGATAACATTAAAGCCATGCCGGCTAACAGGCCGGTTGCAACAGCCACTTTACTCCATTGATCATATTTTAAATAAGTCTTTTTCAGCTCCATTCTTTGTTTAATTTCAACCAAGTCCTTTAATTTACCTACTGTGTCTTGTTGATGAAGTAGTCTATGTAGGTGGTTCTTGGTATCTTCATCAGGTGAGCCTTTTAATTTCGCCAATGTACGGTTAATTTCCGCTGCAATGCGCTGTCGCTTGTTTTCGATAGCGTTATGTAGGTCTTCAATGTTTTGATTACAGTTTAATTCAAGTTCCCAGCAAGCAATTTCAATTTTTTGATTAACATTAGCAATAATCCGATTGAGCTTGCGTATTTTTGTATAGGCTTTTGCTGCGGCATTTAACACGTCAAAAGCATATAGTGCGACCGTTAAGGCAAGACCTCCTGGCCCCAGGGCTGCTGACCACGGTGCAAGATACCATCCGGTTGAAATACCCAACGTTATAATGCCTGTAGCAATCCAGGCCATATCGTTAAACCATTCAAACCAAAACTTCCTAAAGTAGTCAGACCGATTTTTCTTATTAGTTGCCATATGTTTTAAGATAAGGGCAGTATGGCGTAGAAATCTAGGCAAGTACCAAATGATGCCGAGCATTGAGAAGCCAAGATTGGTTTTATCAACAGTATTTTTTAAAACATTAGAATGTAACGCAGCAGCGATGGCATCAGTTTGGCGTTTTAAGCGAAGAATAAACAGTCTGGTAGTATTTCGTTCTGGAAAAAATTTCACACCGGGCCATGGGCCTATTCCGTTTTTTAATCTGCTGTTACTGCCTTCAGTGCTTTTTACTTTCTGCAGTCTATCTTTATAGTCAAGATCCTTTAGTATTTGACTATAGCGATTTTCTATATCGATAAAAATAGGGCGCCTCACAGAGCTACTGCTATACGCAGAATAAAGCTCTTCTAGCAATTCCCTTTCTCTGGTTTGACTAAGGCCATTTAATAAATCATCTATGGCGCTATTACTGAATCCATTCATAGCTAAAAATCCTCCATAGGCCATCATGGCCTAAGATAATTCCACTATTGCATATATATTGCTGTGACGCAAAAGCCTTGGTTTCCCTTTATAGTTGCGCCTTTGGGGAGGATGGCCACTTCATTGAGAACCCAGTGTGAGCTGTTAACGCTGCGAGTAGTGTTGCAAATGTTTTGTCTAAGCCAGAATTGATCAACTATTTGTAGTAGCTATAGATATGGTTTTATCCAAAATAAGCCCCTTTAACATGTGTTAATTTATACCAGTAATGATTAAATAACAAACTGAATTCTGGCATGCTATGCTTTATGCTGCGCTACAACTATAACACTTTGGAATTGGACTATGCTTTCTGGCGAAGCGGTAATATTTAAAGGCTCAACTGGTGTTGATCATGCTAGCTCTTATAAAACTGTTCATGTTGATACAGAAGGTGGTGACTTTGTTGCCGGTGGCAATGGGATTTATATTAATACTCTGATTGCAGCACAAGCTAGTCAATTAGGCAACGGAGATAAAATTGCCTTAATTACGCCAGCGTATACTCCAGATGGTAAGACATTTAGTATGGAGGGGTATAAACCATTTTCATTTGCCGCTGAAATTTATGGTAGAGATGGCTTAAAACATGAAGTGAAAGTTAATTGCTGGCGCAAAGAAGAATCAGAGAATATACATCTTTACGCAATAGAGCCCGATGAAAATCATAAAGATTTTTTTACAACGATGGCAACTGAGCAAGGCACTATTGAGCAAATTAGATCTATACCCGATAGAATGAAATCCGAGCAAAATGCTCTTCAAGAACGAATCAAGGTTTTGCCGGATCAAATTAGATCAATTGCCCAAGCAATGAATAAGGACGATATAACCTCATCAGAATTAGAAACATTAGCCCGTGATTACCACCAAGTAAAAATAGAGCTACATGGTGCTAAAAAACGACTACAGCAGATATTTCAAGGTCAACATACAGATGAGTGTTCACTCTATTTTAGAAATGCCCACTTTCATGAATTATCAGCAGCGTTGATAGACCACTTCCGGGCCAAGGGTATTGCAATTGATGTGGTGCATACACATGATTATGGCAATACGATGCAGCATGTTCAAAGTAAAGGTATAGCTAGCGTTAATACATTTCATAGTGAGCCAGGGAGAGGATTATTACCTTACTATTTAGAAGATAAGTTGGGAGAAGATGTAACCCAGCGAGGTAATGGGATGGTCACGCATCATGTAATGTATACTGTATCACCTGAGTACGAGCAATGGCTGACTAGTAGAAGAAATCCTAATTCTCAATATAGTATTCCCATGCATTCTCGTGGAAGAGTAACACATGTTACCAGTATCCCTAATAAGGATGCCCATGGTTTTCATACTATAGTGCCATATCTGGGCGGGTATTGCTCAGAAGGGCATTTTTTACAAATGTCCGTCGGAGAAAAGAAGAAGTTAGCTAAGCAAATCCTGGCAGATAAAATTATGGCCCTTGATAAAGGATATCATTTTGATCCTGATAAGAGGACGTTATTATTTATAGGAAGAGTCTCAAAGCAAAAAGGGTCAGAGTTTTTAGAGGATATTATAAAGGCAGCAGAGACATTGAATTGCAACGTTGTAATATGCGGGTATTTACAGCAGCAAGATCATGAATTTTCAGGAGACTTAATAGAGCGACTAAAGAGAGAATATCCTTGG
Organism: Gammaproteobacteria bacterium; assembly: GCA_028282395.1. The sequence goes on along the minus strand of JANQHY010000119.1, from coordinate 2,481 downwards.
GTACCATTTTTTATTGGTAAAGATGAGCAATCCTATATAGGTAATCTGCATAGAGCATCATCAGATATTGGTGTGAGTATGTCGTTTAATGAATCATTTGGACTAACTTATAGTGAGTTTCTCTGTTATGGAAGTCATTGCGTTGTCTCAGATGTTGGCGGGAGTAGGTCTGTGGTATTGAATGATCCAATGTGTGCCACGATGGTTCCACTATATTTTGGGCATGACGAGGACTATCTATTATCACAACAAAATAGATTTGCTTTGACAAGTCAGGTGTTGGGGTTTAGGCGTCCTGGAACTGATTCTCGCAGTGAGTTGTCAGAAAGTTGGCGTACAGTCGAAGAGCAACTTGATATTTATCTTGATGAAAAAGTGTCTTTTTTGCGTCGTAAAATTGAAGAACTTGATGACCAGATTTTTTCATTGGATATGGAGCAGGATGGTGCCTCACTGATGTTAAAAGACTTGTCTCAACAGCATTTAACGTATACAAAACAGCTAGATCGTCTTCTTAGTGTTAATTACGAAGAAACAAGAAGAGTCTTTAGATTTCATTTATTAGAAGCACATTGGAAACTGGTTTCCGATTCAGCCTGCTATGACAAAATATATCAGAAAGCCATGCAAGAGTTTTCAAAAGAGAGGTGGTTGTCTCAGATAGAAGGTGTTTATAAAGCGGCACAGGGGATGCGAGAAACGCAGGATAAACATGCGCTTGTTTTGAAAGATTTGGCGCAAAGCGAGACTGTTGTACCAGTAGAGGGATTGCGTATACAGCCATGACATATGTTGAGATAATCAGGGTTGGCGTTAAGTAGTTAAAGTAGCCTACACTCTAGTAAAACGAGTAATTATCGCTTCATATTCGGGATACTCAGCGGTTAAGGCTGCTCTATCGGCAAGCTCAAAGTCGTTAAAATCAAATCCTGGCGTAACGGTGCAGCCAACAAGGCTACCCGCATCATCACCATGAACTGATTCAGCGCAAAACCAGACTTCACCCTTTATCTTAATTTGAGGGATCACACCATCCGAGACCTTGCCCAGCAGGTGTTTCTCCAGCTTCTTTGTCTCTGGATCGATAGTCCATAAAATGACAGTGTTGCCTTCGTAATGATGCCACTGCTCATCCGATTTGACACGATGCCATGCTGAGAAGTCACCGGCTTCTAATAAATAAAATATACTGGTTGAGCAGTGTCTCTTGCGCGGTTCTGCATAGCGATCATCTACTGGCGTCATGCAATCTGATGCATAAGTTCTTTTATAAAACCCGCCTTCAGGGTGTGGTTTCATTCCTAATTTACTAACAATTTCTGAAGCTTCCATCATAATACCTTACTTTTTTGATTCAGGGCTTATCATAAGGTCGCCTGATGGTAGCATAGAACGCCTTTTAATATAGCTTAATACTCTAACGTTTCCTTGTGCTTACAAGTATGGCAGATAGTTTATACTGACAACTCAAATCATCCATATCTGTCCCTAATAAGTTATTCCATGTAAAAATTGTAATTATTTACAAAATATTTAGTATATTAGATTAATATTACCTGTTTCCTAGCATGATTAATTAAAGGGGGTGTATATGCTTAAAGGTGCAACAAGGGTAGCTGTTTTAGCAGGTGCGGGGCGACGCCGTGGTATTGGTGCTGCCACAGCAAGATTATTAGCAGCACAAGGCTATGATTTGGTGCTGAATTGTTTGAAAAGTAAAGAACAGGCACGGGATGTTGCCGCAGAATGTTGCGATATGCATGGCGTGCGTGCAGAGGTTTTTGTCGGCGACGCTACAAAGGCAACTACCTGTCATAATATGGCTGCTTTTGTTGAGGAAGAATGGGGCCGCACTGATGTGCTCGTTAATACAATGGGTATGACTAAAGGCGCACCCTATGAAAACCTGAGTGCTTTGAATGAAGAAGATTTTGCAAAAATCTTTGCTGTTAACGTCACCGCCCCTTTTTTAATGGCGCAAGCTTTTCAACATTTGATGGCGGCAACAGGAGATGCCGCACTGATTAATGTGTCTTCTGCGGCTGGCATATCCGGCAAAGGCAGCTCAATAGCTTATGCAGCGGCAAAAGGTGGTGAAAATACTTTAACACTGGCCTTAGCTAAAGCACTATCGCCAGAAGTGCGTGTTAATGCAGTTTGTCCTAGCTTTGTTGACTCATCATGGTGGGAAGAAACATTTGCCGGGAGAAAAGAAAAGTATGCAACATTAACCAAAAACATGAGTGAGGCTAATTTGCACCGTCGTGTTCTAACGCCAGAAGATGTTGCCAAAACCATTGTGCACCTGATTGATAGCTCCATATCTGGTGAGTTAGTAAGAATGAACAATGGCGCCCATCTTGGTCAAGCGAATCCCAGAGATAAAGATAATGTTTCACCATCCCGCTAGAGGGTGTCGTCAAATTATACACCACATCATCATGGCCCTAAATTGTACTGCCGCAAGGAACGAATTGGCAT
>JANQHY010000113.1 GCA_028282395.1 Gammaproteobacteria bacterium | reverse complement strand
CGTCGTTTGATTCTCGGCTGCCGTGGCTGTCTCGGTTGCAATAGTCGGTGCCTCATTGACATCTGTCACCGTGACCGCAATCGTTTTCTCGCTGGCATTGCCAAATGAATCGGTCGCAATGACAGTAACCTGATACACACCGTTATCATCGCCTACATCCGTGGGTGTTTCAAAATCCGGCGCACGTTTAAATGTTAAGGCCCCGCTATTTTCATCAATCGTGAACTGACTGCTGTCATCCCCCGCATCCAAATTCAAGGAAAACGTAATCGGATTATCTTCGGGATCGGTGGCCGCCACATTTGGCGTTACCGTCGTTTGATTCTCTGCCGCGGTGGCTGTCTCAGTTGCAATAGTCGGTGCCTCATTGACATCTGTCACCGTGACTGCAATCGTTTTTTCACTGGCATTGCCAAATGAATCGGTCGCAATGACAGTAACCTGATACACACCGTTACCACCACCTACATCCGTGGGTGTTTCAAAATCCGGCGCACGTTTGAACGTTAACGCACCACTCTCTTTATCAATGGTAAATTCACTGCTGTCATCCCCCGCATCTAAATTTAACGAAAAGGTAACCGGATTGTCTTCGGGGTCGGTTGCCGCCACATTTGGTGTCACCGTCGTTTGATTCTCAGCTGCCGTGGCTGTCTCGGTTGCAATAGTCGGTGCCTCATTCACATCCGTCACCGTGACTGCAATGGTTTTCTCACTGGCATTGCCAAATGAATCGGTCGCAATGACAGTAACCTGATACACACCGTTGCCATCACCTACATCCGTGGGCGTTTCAAAATCTGGTGCCTCCTTAAACGTTAACGCACCACTCTCTTTATCAATGGTAAATTGATTGCTGTCATCCCCCGCAGCCAGATTCAAGGAAAACGTAATTGGATTGTCTTCGGGATCCGTTGCCACTATATTCGGCATGACGCTGGTTTGATTCTCCGCTGCCGTTACCGCCACCGTTTCAATGTCCGGCGCTTCGTTCACATCGGTCACCGTAACCGCAATGGTTTTTTCACTGGCATTACCAAACGAGTCAGTAGCAATGACGGTCACCTGATAAACACCGTTGCCATCTCCCACATCCGTGGGTGTTTCAAAATCTGGTGCTATTTTAAAAGTTAACGCACCGCTATTTTTATCAATGGTAAAAGCGTTGCTATCATCGCCTAAATTTAAATTTAGCGAAAAAGTAATCGGGTTTCCCTCTGGATCAGTCGCTACAACATTTGGCATCACGCTAGTTTGGTTCTCAGCTGCCGTTGCGGTATCAGTTATAAATATTGGCGCTTCATTAGAAGAGAGTTGTTGAACACGCGGATCATCATCTGATCGACCAGATGTCTCATCTGCAATGCGTATTTGATCACTGTCAAAACCATAATGAAGTGAATCGGGGAGAGTGTGAGGATTCAAATTAATCTCATGCACTGTCAACTCAGAAAATGGATCCTCCTCAGATTCCTCATTAGGTACAGAAATATCATCTTGATAATCCTCTATGCTCTTCCTCTCTTTTCCTGTTATCAACATTCCCTCAGCATCTATTTTACCATCTGGATCTTGTTCGGATTTCTGGACATTCCTACCAGTCTTTACTGCTTGATCAGCAGCCTCTTGATACATAATATCACTCTCGATGCCTTCGTTATTATTATTATTATTTGTAGCCATGACGAAATACCTTTTTCTATTCAATTTAATTTAATTATAGCCTACATATTAATATATGATTGCGTCTGTTAAAAATTAAACAAAGAATACGCCAACTATAGTAATAGGCTTAAATAAGCATTAACTAAGACCATATTCATGTGGTTATGTTCTGTTATTTTAAAAGTGTATTTTTTTTGTGCATTTTAAGTTGGGATCAATGAAGCCATTGCATAAATAACGATGCCCAATAGAAATAGAAAAAAATAATCCCTTGCAACGCTCTCTATTCTAGAATACACTTCCCATCAGTTTGAGAATGGATAATTGGGAAAAAAAATATGCTTCATCATAATATACTTAGTGATAATGAACAGAACACTGCTCTGCAACTTATCAACGCAATCGAGGAAAACTCTCAAGACGACAAATCAACAGTTCAATTACTTGGTAGTGTCATCTCGGCAATGCAAGAACTAATTAACCCGAGCTATGATTCATTTAATAATAGGCTTATTACAGAAGAAGCAATTAGAAACAAGCTTCAGAACTCCCAACATAATCTCTCAAAAGACCAATTCGAAAACATGGTAAAACTGGCCATATTCTACGTGGGTAAAGACGCCATTGGCAAACCTCCTAGAAAGAATGAAATGAAATATGCGCCACGGCAAATGTTTATTCGCCAGAAAATTTTTGAAAAATTCCGCCCAGCTGAATTTAAATTACTTGACACTATTCCTGCCAATAAAAACAATAGCAAGAACACCAAGAACAGAAAAAAAAATAAAGTCGCAATTGTTACTAATAGTCAGTATAATAGCAAGAAAAAAGACATTCATCACATAGCCGATACATCACTGACATTGATCTTACAGTTTAGCGGCTTAAAAACCATGTTAATTGCTTTTCATGTATCACGCCGCTTCCTTAAACAAGCCAAGGCCACCAATCAGCTTAAGAAGCTTCTGACTGATCATTGCTATGTTCTAGGCAAAAATTTTGTTAGCTCAAAATTCGCCGGTTCTGCGCAAATTAAACATGAAAAATTAACCAGCAAAAACTGTCAAGAGCTAAGCGATCTTGGTAATGACGAAACAGTCCTTACCTATTCTCATCTCTATGGCGCACTAGAAGCAGCATCAGGAAAGAGAAAAGGCGATATGTTTGACGAAGAGCTCTCTCCTGCGGTAATTGTTTGTGTACCGAAAACACGCTCTACAAAACAGCTACCATGGCAGCATCAATCTTATGCAATTAACAGTGGCTACTCTTCTAATTTCTCAGAGTCTTATCGTACTATCAGTGTAGAACAAGCTAATATCAATAAAAATGAACTGCTTCCTGTCGGAGTAATCGCCACTTCAGGTGATTATTTTCTTCAATACAGATTTCATGGACTACTCTCATATCATGCTGGGCAGCAAGAGCTGATTGATGAACAGAGTATCAATAAGCCAGAAAAATCCTGCACCATCATGTAATAATATAACGAAGTATGGCTGAATATTACTCTACCCATGCGTTGACTAGCGTAATCAATGTAGGTAAAGTGTCCTGGCCCGTGAGTTTGTAGATAGAGTTACATTGACGAATAGATTATATAGGTCACATTGGAGGGATAAAAATGTTATGCTGCTTTAGATTTTTCTCGAGAACACAAAAACTTGAACGCAATCAATTATTACGCCGCGCAGTTAATATGGAAAGTAATATTGATGTTCTGAAAGCTTCACTGGAAGATACGGCTCTTATTAAGCAACTCAGTGATGAGGGCATTCTTGTCCACATTGCTAGATATAATGTTGAGAATGCAAGAGCGATCTTATCCTGGTCAAAAAATAATAATGGAATACTACCAGAAAATGATGTCAATAAAATTGCAAAACATATTAGAGGTTGCGAAGCATACGCACAAGCACAGCCATATATTAATCTGTAATCACTGCAATAACCGTTAACTCAGTATTAACAGCATATTGCATATCTAATTATTAGAGGTAATTGTGAAAATTTTGATTATAGAATTACGCATTTACTAAAAAATGAATTATTGGCATTCTGATTACTCACTGTTTGAGCGACCGGCTCCTGAATATCCTCTTGCCATTTATCATCATACTCATCTTCATATTCTTTAGCAAATGACGCCGGAACTACCCGCCTCTGCTGTTCGTTATTTTCCTGATCGGAGAATTCAAATTCGTATTGAAATGTTTGGCCATTTTCACTTTTACTCGCCATCTCAATACGTTCTATTTCACCATTATTCATGGTAAAAGTTACTTCCCCATAGTCATTGTCATAATATGCAACAGATTCTCCTTTTAATGTCTCTGAAATTCTCATGTAGAGATTACATTTTAATGCAGGCATAAGAAGCTCTTTCTCCGCATTACTCAAATCGGGATCTAGTAGACTTTCAATTTCCTTTTCTAGGTCAAGTGTTTCTGGCATTGCTGCGTAGATCCTTTTCATCAATGGATCTACTATGAACATGATATTTGATACTGCATCATCAAAGGCTGCATTTAGTTTCATATCATTACTAATATATTGGGCTATGTACTCACTATAGGGAGTATCAATATAACCATCAGGCAAAGCATTAAGTATAGTCTGCTCACTTTTTATTCTATATTTTTTAATGAGTGGATGAATATCCAGAATCAGTTTTTCGGTGCCTATTAGAATTTTCCCTTCTGACATAGCATCAGGCCTAACTGGACCCGTATACCCAGTCACTTTTACATAGTTATCATCAAATGCTATCCTTTGTGAGAACTCCGCTAAAAAAGAGTCTGAGGGATCTATTTCACTTTTTATATGATGTGATCTATAATCGCTGCTTCTTGCACTGTAACAGATAAAAAGTTTTATATTCTCAACGCTAGCGAGATCATCCCCTAGCATCTGCTTGATAAAATCAGCCAGCTGTTCCACACTAAATAGCTTTTTAATTTCAGCTGAAGAGTCTGCCTCATCATCCTTTGAATTCTCTGCGTAACAGCCCTTGATGTCATTGACATAACCATGGCAACAGACATAGATAATAGTATCTTTCGATAATAGTGGCTTTATCTCACTGCCTACTTTTTTGATCGTCATATTTAAGTCATTGCTATTACTGCCTTTTTTCTTGAGACTTTGGCTTTTTTGTCTCGCTAAACTCTTTAGGTTAAATGTATTAACAGTGTAATTCTTTTTTGAAAAAACCATTTTTAAACAGTCTCTTGTTCCAGCCATTAAGTTTTCAGAAGCAAAAGACAAGATAACAATTTGCCTCTCCACACCTGAATCTTGTGAACCCAATTTATCAATCAAGTCGGCTGATGAATTTTTTATATCTTTTCCAAGCACAATACACCTCAATTAGATTATTTTTTTGTAATATATATTATATTTTTAGGGTAATATATTATTAAATGCAGGCCTTGTCAACTTTTTAATCAACTAATCTGAGGATATTTTTATTTATATATATCAATTATTTGCTAAAGCAAATGAGACTTCCGACTCAATAATGACAATAAAAAGCCTGATATTAATCTTATGATGGCTGTGAAACACTCAAGAAGCGCTGTATAACGTTTTGGCAAACACTCGATCTACTTTGAGAGGGGGTTATAAGAAGAAGCTTGGCCTTTATATTTAACTTAGTCCGGCTCAGACAAGATTAACCATCATTAATTATCATGCTTGCGATAGAATTTAGTAAATATTGCAATGGCCTCATCAATCAGAGTTTCACTATTTTCTAGTTTAGACGTTTTTACAAATCCTAACATCATTGGCCAAAAATGCGCCTCTTTTAACAACCCTATAAAATAGGCAGCCGCTCGATCGGGATTTTGTATATCAAGTTCACCGCTGTGGGTTTTTTCCTTAAGAAATAAGATAAGGGCCCGAGTAAATGGCGCCCTATTGCCTTCAAGAATCTTGTCAACCAGATCGGGAAATTGCTTCGTTTCACTGATTAATATCCTGAATAGATCTATTGTATTTTTTTTATAGAGAAAATCAAAAAATATCTTAGAGAATCTTTTTAAATTATATTCAATTGACTTATGATCATCGAACAGCTGCTCTTTAGGAAACATTTCAGACCAATAGACGCTTAACATACTCCGAAACAGCTCTTCTTTATTGGTGAAATGGTGATAAATGGTCTTTTTTGACACCTGTGCTAATAGAGCTATACCATCCATACTCGAAGCACTAAACCCTTGGCTAAGAAATATCTCTCTTGCCGCCTCTAATATGGCCTTTCTCTTCATTTCTGATCGCGTCAGTGGTTTCTCAACACCCATTAAACTACACCGTATAGTTTACTTTTTCCAAAAAATATATTATAATGCTTTTTTCAATCAGTTAACAGCATCTGCCCAAGATTAAGGGAAGATATTGAAATTAAAAATAAAAAAATATTATGAGGCATCTCTCTATGATAAATAGAAAAACATTACTTTTCTTAGCAGGATTATGTGGCTTTGCTGTAGCAAATATTTATTATAATCAAACACTTTTCTTATTAATTGCTCAATCATTTAGCAAAAGTATTGCCACAGTCAGTCTACTTTCATCATTAATACAGTTATCCTATGCTGCCGGGTTAATTATCATTGTGCCACTAGCTGATAGTATTTGTAGAAAGAGACTCATCATCTCCTTGCTTATTGCAGGAAGTATTGCTCAAGTATTTGCTGCGCTTGCACCCAATTTCTCTACATTAATTGTATGCTCAATAGTTATAGGGTTAACATCTGTCTCTGCACAAATCATTATTCCCGCAGTGACATTAGTTTCGACCAAGGAAGATAAAGGAAAAAATGTTGGTCTACTAATTGGCGGACTTGCTGGTGGGGTTGTCATGGCAAGATTCATATCTGGTTTCGTTGGCCACTATATGGGCTGGCGCAGTATGCACTGGATTGCTGCAATCATCTGTTTGAGCTTTATACCTGTCGTAGCCAAGTTTTTTCCTAAGATTCCATTATTAACCAAAACTAAGTACATAACGCTACTACATTCGTTAGTTAAAATATTTATATCTGAACCAACTCTGCAGAAATCATCAATTTCAGCAGCAATAATATTTTGTGCCTTTAGTGGTGTGTGGGGATCCCTTGCTTACCTACTATCATTGCCACCATTTGGTTATGGTAGCTCAGTAGCGGGAATGCTTGCTCTAGTTGGATTTATTGGAGTTTTTGCCTCTAAATATATAGGCAGTTATGCCGATAAAGTCGGGGCATCAACATTGGTAAGATTGGTTCCATTACTCACCATTGCTGCAGGCATACTGTTATTAGCAATAAAAATATCAATACTGTTTTTAATTATAACGATGATACTCTTAGACTTAATGAATCGTACTTCACTAATAGGAAACCAGTTAATTAATTATTCATTAGATGCAGGCAATCGAAGTCGCATTAACTCTATTTTTATGTTTCTCTTTTTTATCGGCGGCGCTATTGGCACGCATTTAGGTGTTGCTATCTCAGTCAAATTTAACTGGCTTGGCTTATCTTTTTTTCTTCTTGGCTGCGCAATTTCTGCAATCGTTGTAAGTAGACTGCACAATCCGCTAAAATGCCCAGAGAGAAATTAACCTATTGAAAATAAAATAAAAAAAATCTATTGTCTGGATCTTGCAGAATTTGACAATACTCGTCGGCATTACTATCATTACAGTAGTATTAACTCAACAGGAGTGTCGCGCCATGGAAGGAAGCTCAACAGAAAAAACACCATCTATTGATAAATACCGAAAGATTATCACCAGTTTAACTGTTAGTTTAATCCTCGCACTGCTTGTTATCGTTATATTAGCTGTACTGCTCTATCAAGCAAAAATGTCACAGCAACCGTCAAATCA
>JANQHY010000103.1 GCA_028282395.1 Gammaproteobacteria bacterium | reverse complement strand
AATTAGTATTGCTGATATTCTGGCGCAGTCGATTACTCGGGTTCATAAACGACAGTCATTGAGCTCGTTGTTCCTATAGTCGTTACTAGTTGATTTATTTAATAATAAAATGGTAAATGGTCGGGGTAAAAGAAACAGTTTCAATTTGGTGAGAATTGGGTATAATGGCAACCCTGAAAACGCAATATAGATATTTTCGGTGAGGAAACAGTCATGGCAACAAATTTTGAATTACAGGCAGAGAAGCGCGAGCAGTTTGGTACCTCAATTAGTCGGCGGATGCGGCGCGAAAGCGGCCGTGTGCCAGCGGTTGTGTATGGTGGTGGTAAGTCACCACAACCCATCACGCTTAGCCATGATGAAGTGATTGTCGCACTGGGTCATGAGGGCTTCTACTCTAATATTGTTAGCCTTACTATTGATGATAAGCCGCAGCAGGTAATTCTGAAGGCATTACAGCGCCATCCATACAAACATAAAGTGCTCCATCTCGATTTTATGCGTGTGAAAGCTAATGAGAAGCTGACAGTGAAAGTGCCACTCCATTTCAAAGGTGGTGAAGAAGCACCAGGCGTTAAAGAGCAGGGCGGTGTGGTGACACATCACTGTAATGATATTGAAGTGCGCTGTTTGCCAAAACATCTTCCTGAGTTTATCGAAATTGATATTAGCGCCATGCAGCTTGATGAAATACTTCATCTCTCTGACGTAAAATTACCAGCAGAAGTTGAAATCGTTGCTTTGGCATTAGGTGAGGATCATGATGCGCCTGTTGCCTCAGTTCATATGCCCCGTGTTGTTGAAGAGCCAGCTGTAGAAGCTGAAGGCGAAGAGGGTGCAGCTGAAGGTGAAGAGGCTGAAGCCAAAGATGAAGGTGAGACAGCATCATCTGATGAAAAGGCTGACGCAGATAAATCTGACGACAACAAATCGTAGTCACCTGCTAGTAAAATAGTAGCATCTACTGCCAGAACGATTTTATAGATTAGTTTATCAATGTCCTGGTAATAGACACGATACCCTTTAATCTCTAATTATATAGAGGTAAAATTAATTCTCGCTTTTTAATTTTTTTCCCATATGAGTGAGGATTTAAAGGAGCACTGGCGTGATTAAAATGATAGTAGGATTAGCCAACCCGGGAAGTCGCTATAGTGATACGCGTCACAATGCCGGTGCTTGGCTGGTTACAGCATTGACGCGATCGGTAATCATGCCGGTGGTATTAAAATCTGAGCGCAAGTTGAAAGCAGAATTAGGTCGAATTGATCTTGGCGAGCAGACACTTCATATTGCTATTCCAACCGTTTACATGAATGAGAGTGGTGAAGCAGTTAGGAAATTGCTTAAATTCTATAATCTCTCTCCTCAGGAGCTATTGATTGTTCATGATGATATTGACCTTATTCCGGGCCAGGTTAAAGTGAAATTTGGTGGGGGTCATGGTGGGCATAATGGTCTGCGCAGTATTATCGCTGCCGTTGGCAGCAAGCAATTTTACCGTTTGCGTATTGGTGTTGGCCATCCAGGTGATGCAAATAAGGTGGTCGGTTATGTTCTTCACCGTCCTAACCATGCAGATAAACAGGCGATTGAGCATGTTATTCAGGAGTCAGTGATTGCTATGCCGCAGATTGTTAAAGGCGATGTTGATGTAGCAATGAATTATCTGCATACCCTGCATAATCAATAGTATTGGCTGCTAGTCTGTTGGATTGATGACCTCCTACTGGACAAAACTGTTTGATTTATGTTAAAATATTCGCCTTATTTAAATTCCTTGTAACATTGGTGAGTCTATGGCTGTTGAAGAATTACAAAAGAATTATAATGTTGGCAGCACTCCTGCCCATAACCAGATGGGTGTATTCACATCGATCTCTTTTCGTGTTTTTGCTAAGAAAGGGGTAAATGTTAATCAATATTATGATTCTGCTAAACCTATCGCAACTGCCAAGATAAAAAACAGAGAGAATCCATTTGCTGGTTGGTCGCCAGAGCAAATAGGTCAAGCAGTGGGAATTATGGTTCAGCAGGCAGCTGAACAAGATACAAGTAGTCAATATAGGCAGAGCCGAGTCTATATAACCCATATATTGAGTTTAAGATTTCCATCTATGAGTTATGCTGAACGTATGGCGGTAACCGAAAGAATTATTAACGAGAATATCTCTATTGATAAAGTTAGTGATAATCGTATTGAAGAGATGCGAGATGACATAAGAGCAGAACAGGAAAAATTACAGCAACAAGAGGAGCAAGAGAAAGCTAAAAAGCAACAGGAAGAGAAAGAAAAAGAGCAAAAGAAAGAGAAGGATGAGAAAAAAGAGGATGATAAAGACGCAAAAAATGATGATAAAGCGGATAAAGATGCACAAAACAGTGAAGACGATGCTGACAATTCTGAAGAGGCATCGGCCTCTGGCCCTAGCCTGTCGCGCTAAAGAGGGATACTCTTAGAATATCTGTTTCTAACTATTTTCCCACGCCCCCACCGTCTTCCGGCGGCTTGTCCGTTGGATCCAGCAACAGTGCTAATAGTAACTCCAGTGCTGGATCATCTTCGCTGCGCTCGCAACGACGACAGAGAAGGTTTTACCCCTCCCCTGAATTGTCTATTTAGAAGGGACTGCATTGTTATTTCTGCAACAATGCCGGACAAGCCGCGGGACGACGTCGGGTGTAGTGTAGGACAACGGGAAAAGCATCCTTATCAGGGTAGAATTATTGATTTCACCATTTAATTAGACTAAAATGTTATCAAGTAACATTTAGTGAGCTAAACAATAATGGCCGATGCGGAAGTCATTGCCCAACAATTTCAATTCAAATTAACGCTATTGCGTCAGGAGATACTGCAGTTGTTTATCACCACTGATAAACCGCTCAAAGCCTATGAGGTGTTAGAAGCGCTAAAAGCCGTCCGACCCAATGCTAAGCCACCAACTGTCTATCGTGTATTGGATTTTTTTGTTAATCAGGGTGTACTGCATCGTCTTGATAGCTGCAACGCCTATACGTTATGCCAATTGACTGACTGCCACCAAGGCACTAATGACCAAAATATTGACATAATTCTTATTTGTCGCCACTGTTCTGAAGTCATTGAATTTTCAGATATGGTTCTATCAGCGCTATTTAAGAAGATTGAAGCCGAGCGTGGTGTGCGTATTGAGGTTCCCCAGATCGAATTGCAAGGTCAGTGTCAACAGTGTTTGACAGCTTAGCATTAATGTTATAATGTAACGTTCTTGTTAAATTGAGAAGGGAACGATTATGGCGCATGAATTTATTTTACTAAAGTTGTTGGCCATTGCTATTGTGATTATTACCACGCTATCTGCGGGGATCTATCCATTTTTGAAGCGGATTCGCACCAGTAAGGGTTATGAATTTCCACTTGGTGAGGCACTTGCTTCCGGAGTTTTTCTCGGTGCAGGTCTATTACATATGCTTGGAGATTCGGCACAGAGTTTTATTGGTCATCATTATGACTATCCGGTTGCCTTTCTGTTGGCAGGCATAACATTTCTTATTCTACTGCTGTTTGAGCATATTGGTCGTGAGTTGCACGAACGTAATGGTCAGCAACAGCAAGGTGGCGCAGCGTTTGCGATTTTAGCGATGATTATGTTATCGATTCATAGCTTCCTGGCGGGTGCTGCTTTGGGATTAAGTCAATCATTGTCGGTACTGTTAGTGATTCTTTTGGCGATTGTTGCTCATAAATGGGCAGCTAGTTTCGCTTTAGCCGTACAGATTAATAAAAGTCCGTTAAAAGTTCGTATCGGTATTATACTGTTTACTATTTTTGCCATCATGACACCATTAGGAATCATTTTTGGTGAAAGTTTAACCGAACATCTAAGTGATGATTCATTGGTTAGTGCGGTATTTACTGCTTTAGCTGCAGGAACGTTCCTCTATTTAGGAACACTGCATGGTCTGAAGCAGGCGGTAATGGTTGACAAATGTTGTGATCTAAAACGATTCGTCTTTGTGATTATCGGTTTTGCTATTATGGCAATCGTTGCTATTTGGACCTAAAACGGAAAAACACTTCAAGTAAAAAATAAGTAAACCAACTCTATCCTAGATTTTCTAATCACTTACTACTCAAGTGGTTAGTAAATCTTGGCGAGCGTCTTGACGGCTAGATAAACGGTTTATTAGGAGCTCAGGTATGAGTGATAAATGCAAAAAGATCGTGTCATCAATACTGCGTTGGGGGTTGACCGGCTTCTCAATTGTTATTCAAGCAGCAATGAGTTTTGTTGGGATGTTAGCGCTTTTGAGTGGTCGCTATATTTCAGGCAGAATGATTATTGCTGGCTTCTCTTCACTATTTGCCGTTATTATCGAAAGTATTGTTCTGCATCAAAATATCAGTGGGGCATTGAATTATATCTTCTCAGCAGGTGGATTGCGCCATAAATTAGCGCGCGATCTGATTATTCACTATTACAATCAGTACTTAGATAACAAACCCCCTTCAGCACAGAGTGAGAGATTTTTAAATGATTATGCAGAAAAATATCGTGATCTATCAAAACTATTAACAGCCCATGATCATAGCAAGGAAAAGCAGATTGCTGAGCTGAAAAAGTCACTATATGAAATGGAGTCTCATTTAATCGATTATCTTGAGGAAAAAGAGGGTACGTGTGTTTATAATCTATCTGACTTTGTTGATGAAAAATCTGATTACAAAAAGCAATTGCGCAGAAAGTCTTGGCTACTATGGTTTTTCTATCTAGTGAATCTTCTCTCTTCGGCAGGGGCATTTTTCTCTTTTGTTGCGATTATTAAAGCGACATTAGTCTTTATTGGTATTGCTGCGACTATTTCTACAGGTGGCATTTTTGCTATTGCCGCACTGGCAACACTCAGCTGTTTCCTCATTACTCACAATACTATCAAAAAAGTTATTCAGAATGATCTATGCCAAAGATTTATCAGCGATTGGTCAAAAAGAGTCAAAGCAGCATGGAATAAAGGCGAATGGGCAAAATTTATCGGCTGGTTTTTTGGCGCGGCAATTTTTGTTGCGTTAATCGTTGCGTTAACGCTTATCACTTTCGGAACCTGGTGGTCATCTGGATGGTCTGGATTCTCGCTGGTTGTTGGTGCAAGCAGTGTAGTCGCCAAAGGGATAACAATGGCACTTGTCTGCTGCTACACGTTTACTACGGTATTATTCAACATAAAAAATATTGGTCAGAGTTTGCAACTTATTTTTGGAGTAAAGGATTGGCATCAAAAATGGCATGATTTTATTGAGCGGCTTGAAGAGGACTACCTTTCACCAGGCAAAGCGCTATTTTCACAAGGGAGTCTTGCTCATGATACAGAGAATAAACTGCTAAAAGGTTTTTTTTACTGTCTTGCTGGATGCAACTATTTCTTTATTGTAGTGGTGAATACCGCTTCTGAGCTATTTAAAGGCGCTGCATTTATATTACACTGTATTGGCGAAGGGGTAATGTTTGGCCGCTCTTGGCCAGCTGATACGGTGACAACGCTTGCTGAAGGCGGTTCTGATACGCATTGTATTTTTGGAGACTCTTGTGAGCATGATTCAGAGAGTTTGCGACTAAAACCACTGCCTGAGCCGCATACCCATCTCAATATTGTTGGACCAATTTTTTGCTTTATTTTCTGCGTGACACTCATTATGCCACTTAATATGTTTTTCTATAAAATTCTAACTAAGAAGAGTTGGTCAGACAGTTTTCATGACTGTATCGGTCGTCACTGGTCAAGCCATAATCATGCGCATGGGAAGCATGGAC
>JANQHY010000066.1 GCA_028282395.1 Gammaproteobacteria bacterium | reverse complement strand
TCTCTGGCTGCTGCCGCTGATCAGATGATCAGTTTGTCCGACCAGGAGATAGCGTTGGTCTTTGGTTCGGAGAAAGATGGTTTGCCTAATAGCTTAGTCGATCGCTGCCACTACCATCTGCGTATTGCTACCGGGGATCAGTATAGCTCATTAAACCTGGCACAAGCGGTTCAGGTGATCGCCTATGAGCTATGTTTGGCAGCAGATCGGGCCAATACAGAGGGCGGCAGTAGTAGTGGTGAGGTTGCTGAACAGAAGAGAGTCTTGGCGACTACTGAGCAGCTTGATGGGCTCTATCTGCACCTTGAAGAGTTAATGAAAGCTACAGGGTTTTACAAAACCGACCACCCACGACGCATGGAGAGCCGTATTCGCCAGATTTTTAACCGTGCAGAACTTGATGAGCAGGATGTTAACTTGCTGCGCGGGATCTTTAACTCTTTTTCCCCCGTCGAACCGCGACTTGATCGCGGAGTCCAGCAAAGTAATAAAATTAACGTGGAATGATTGGGGCTTTCCTCCACCTCTGGTGGAGGCATGGACTCAAAGGGAAAAATCGCCATAAATTGTTGACAAATCTAGTCAGGAATGATATTTCTTAGGCCAAATAATAGCGTATCAAGGTAACAACGATGCAACTGACAACTCGAGGCCGTTATGCTGTCACAGCGATGCTAGATATTGCCCTCCATCAGCAGAAGGGGCCGGTACCACTCAATGATATTGCTAAGCGTCAAGAGTTATCTCCTACCTATCTTGAGCAGCTATTAGCTAAATTACGCCGCAAAGGGTTGTTAACCAGTATTCGTGGTCCAGGCGGCGGTTATCATCTCAAAGGGCAGCCGGATACGATTGTTGTTGCTGAAATTATTAATGCAATTGATGAGAATATAGACGTAACACTTTGTCAAGGAAGGGAAAATTGCAGGAGTGGCTTGCGCTGCTTAACACATAACCTCTGGTCTGGACTTGGTGAGGTGATTAGCAATTTTCTTGGCAATTTTACCTTAGAGGACCTGATGAGCGACGAGGTAGTCAATAACATTACCCGCAACCAGATTAAACAGCTAACTGAACAGCAGGCACAACAAACTGAACACGATAAGGGGGAAGATTATTATGGCTGAAGCACTGCAATTGCCGATCTATTTTGACTATGCTGCAACAACACCGGTCGATCCGCGCGTAGCAGAGAAGATGATGCACTATATGACAATGGATGGTGTTTTTGGTAATGCGGCATCACGCTCTCATGCGTTTGGTTGGAAAGCAGAAGAGGCGGTTGAGACAGCGCGCAAACAGGTAGCAGATCTGATTAATGCTGATCCACGTGAAATCGTTTGGACTTCAGGCGCAACAGAGTCCGATAACCTTGCTATTAAGGGCGCGGCCCATTTTTATCGCCGTAAAGGCAACCATGTGATTACCTGTAAAACTGAACATAAAGCGGTATTGGATACTTGTCGCCATCTTGAAACCGAAGGTTACGAAGTGACTTATCTCGAACCAGATAATCATGGGGTAATTAGCTTAGATACTTTAAAGGCCGCTATTCGTGAAGATACTGTGCTAATTTCAATTATGCATATTAACAATGAGATTGGCGTGATTCAGGATATTGCTGCAATCGGTGAAATTGCCCGTGAACACGGGATTGTTTTTCATGTTGATGCAGCCCAAAGTGCAGGCAAGTTGCCGATTGATGTACGTGCATTTAATGTAGATCTTATCTCATTTTCCGGCCATAAGATTTATGGACCAAAAGGGATTGGCGCTCTTTATGTGCGCCGTAAACCGCGGGTACGTTTACAAGCTGAGATACATGGGGGCGCGCATGAACGTGGATTACGCTCTGGAACACTACCAACACATCAAATTGTTGGCATGGGCGAAGCCTTCCGTTTGGCAAAATTAGAAATGACAGAAGAATATGCACGAATTAAAAAGCTCAGTGACAAATTATGGCATGGGGTGAAAGATATGGAGGCGGTCTATTTCAATGGTGATCCAGCCCACCACTATCCTGGCATTCTCAATATTAGTTTTAACTTTATTGAGGGTGAATCATTGATTATGGCGCTTAAAGATCTTGCCGTCTCTTCTGGTTCGGCATGTACCTCAGCCAGTTTAGAGCCTTCGTATGTACTGCGAGCATTAGGGATGAATGATGAGTTGGCACATAGTTCGATCCGTTTCTCGATTGGTCGTTTTACGACGGAGGAGCAGATCGATTATGCTATTAGTAAGATCCGTGCCGGTGTACAACGGCTGCGAGATCTCTCGCCGTTATGGGAGATGTATAAAGAGGGCGTTGATCTGGAAAATTTTGAGTGGCAATCGCACTAATTCACTATAATGAAATAAAAGGGGGATAAAATTATGTCTTACAGCGATAAAGTGATTGATCATTATGAGAACCCACGCAATACTGGCTCACTGGATAAAGAAGATCCTAATGTTGGTACTGGCATTGTTGGTGCTCCAGCCTGTGGCGATGTAATGAAATTGCAAATTAAAGTTAATGGTGAAGGAATCATTGAGGATGCTAAGTTTAAAGCTTATGGTTGTGGTTCTGCTATTGCCTCAAGCTCATTAGCAACGGAATATCTAAAAGGTAAAACACTGGATGAAGCGACAGATATTAAAAATACACAGATTGTTGAAGAGCTAGCGCTACCGCCAGTGAAAATTCACTGTTCAATTTTGGCTGAAGATGCAATTAAAGCAGCAATTAAGGATTTAAAAACAAAACAGCAGGGTGCGAAAGGAGATGCAGTAGTTGGTATTGAAGAGTAGTTTGGGAGGGTATGATGGCATCACAATCTTCTCCGACACAACAGGCGCATGTTGCTGAGCAGACAGATACAGCAGAGTTTGTTTTGACCGAAGTCGCTGCAGAGAAAATCGCTGCGAAAATTGCTGAGCGTGGTAAAGGTATTGGTATCCGTATTACCATTGGGAAGACCGGCTGTTCAGGATTGGCCTATGAACTTGAATTTGTCGATGAAAAAGGGGTCGATGATCACTGCTTTCCTGTTGCCGAGACAGGGCTGCAGGTTTATATTGATGCGAAAGCCTGGGTGTATGTAAAAGGCAGCACCCTTGATTATGTCAAGCGCGGCATTAATGAGGGTTTTGAATTTATTAACCCCAATGAAAAGGGGCGTTGTGGTTGTGGAGAGAGTTTTATTGTCTGATGAACTATTTTGAACTTTTTGACTTACCGCAACAGTTTCCGATTGATCTGGCCCAGTTAACCACGCGTTATCATGCTTTACAAAAGACATTACACCCTGACCGTTTTGTTAATGCTTCGAATCATGAGCAGAGTGAAGCGGTGCGTTATGCCTCATTAGTGAATGATGGTTATCAAACATTAAAGTCACCATTGCAGCGCGCGATTTATCTATTAGCGCAGCAGCAAGTAGAGGTTGATTTCGAGCATCAGACAGTGACCGATGAGGAGTTTTTAATGCAGCAGATAATGCTGCGCCAACAGTTAGATGAGGACGGGCAGCTTGATACCGTGCGCCAGCAGGTAAGCAATGCAATTACAAAAACTGAAACAGCACTACAGCAGCATTTTGCTAATCAAGCGTGGCAAGCTGCTAAAACAGAGACATTTAAATTACAGTTTTATTATAAACTCAATCAACAAATAAAAGATAAATTAGGATAATTAGCTATGCCATTATTGCAATTGAAAGAGCCAGACCAGTCACAACAACCTTCACAGCGGCAGTTGGCAGTCGGAATAGACTTGGGTACCACCAACTCACTTATTGCACGTTGTGATAAATCCGGGCAGCCGCGGAGTATAGCCGATGAGAATGGTGAAACAATACTCCCTTCTGTTGTGCGCTATTATCAAGACGAAGTTGTTGTTGGCCAGCAGGCTAAAGCGATGTTGAAAGAGGATCCTACTAATACTATTGCTTCAGTTAAACGCTTAATGGGACGCAGTGCTGAGGAAGTTATTCAGCAAGTTGG
>JANQHY010000282.1 GCA_028282395.1 Gammaproteobacteria bacterium | reverse complement strand
CGACTTCACGCGAAAAACTCTGTTGCGCAAGCTGCTTAATTGCTGGGTCAACTAATGTTGTTAATTGACTCAGCGGCATAGTCCCATTCGCTGCACGATGCAACATAGCAAATGTCGTAGGTGCTAGCGTATTGGCAAGATTTGGCTCAGCAGTGACAAGATGATGCATGCTAATAAAATTAACTTCTGCGCCACTCGCTGCGACACCTAGTGATAACCCAATAAATGCCGCCGTAAAGAATATCCCCAACCCCTCTCCTTTACTTGATTTCGGCAGTGATGCCACCGTTGCATTATTACTACTTGAAACCATTGTGCCAGAGCATATACCACAAAAAGCGAGGCCTAAAAGAATAATGTATAAAGGCGTTGCATGCGTTAGATGAATAAGCAATAAATAGCCAAAAAAGCTAACGATTGAAGAGAACACAATCGGTGGTTTATAGCCTGATTGATCACACCATATACCTGTAATGGGCGATAAAATCGCAAGAAAGGCAGAAAAAACCAATATCATTAATCCAGCAACAAGCGGCGAATAGCCCAACAGATTTTGCAAGAATAGTGGAATAAAGAATAGAAATGCACCATAAGCATACTGATAAAAGAAACGAATCGTTACGATTAATAAATAGTTTGGCTGTTTGAATAGTTTGAAGTTAACCAGTGGTGCTTCTATTCTACCCTCCTGCCAATAAAAAATAGCGAAGAGAAGAAAACTTAGGATTAAACTTAAGGAGAAATGGATAAAATTAATACTCCTATGTGTCAATGCACTAAAAGCCAATAGTAAAGCTGTAATGGCCAAACCAAGCAAAATCATACCAAAAAAATCTAGCTTCTGTTTTTCCACCTGTTGCCGCTGCGACTGCGCAAAAAAAGTTATGATGAGCAAGGAAATAATACACAACGGCACATTGATTAAGAATATCCAATGCCAATTGAACTCTTCTAGTATTGCGCCACCAACCGTCGGCCCTAATGCCCGCCCCAGTCCAGTCATTGTTACCGTTAATCCAACAACAAGACCACGCTGTTCATCAGGAAAAACATTGGTTACCATAATGAATGCTAGGCTTAAGGTGAAAGCAAAACCAATACCCTGGATGACTCTGCCAATCAGTAACATAGGAAAATTAACCGATATACCCGCAACTAATGACGCCATAGCAAACAGCAGTGTGCCAATTAGAAAAATTCGTTTTGCACCGTAGATATCGGCAAGTTTGCCACCAATAATAAAAAATATCGTTGTTGCTAGCAAATACGCATTAATCACCCACTGTATTTTTACTAAGCTAGCATGTAAATCTTTAGCAATTGTCGCTAAGGCAAGATTAACAATGGTAGTATCAATATTAACTAACAGTACCATTAAACTACAGCCAATAAAAATCCACCATGGGCTTCTTTTACTTTTTGTCATAGCTACGTCTTCAATTGATAACATTACCTATCAATGATATCTGAATAGACGCCATTATGAAAATAGTATCACCTGTCAATATGAAGCAAATCAACTTTGGCAATTAATGTATAAATAATTGATTAATATTATATTTATTTATAGTGAACCTGTTGGAGGAAATCATGAGAATTTAAGAATTGTAAAAAGTTTGCACTTTTTAACAAGTAGGACACACGCAACAAGCAAAAGCTATTGGTGTTATCAATATACCGGTAAGAAATGAAATCGACTTCAATCTTTTTTTCATCACTACACCTCCTGATTTTAATTACTACTTATGATAAGTATAGTCTATATATAGAAAACTTCTTCCAAATATACTGACTAATGTTAGAGCAGTCAGTGCATAAATATTGATTGATAAAAACAGATTTTCCAAGTTGCATCTAACGAAAGTTTATGCTAATTTATTTTAGCATCTATTTTTCTAAATTATAAAAAATTCTTCTTACCCAAAACTATAGGTAGATAGAAAAAAAATAATAGGAAACTCATGAAAAAAATACTAATGACACTATTTTTTGGCGCACTGGCTCCAGCAATGTTATCTGCCAATAGTATTACTTATTATCAGGATGAGCAGAATGTGAGCACTTCTCCCTTCTCTAGCCTGACAGCTAATCCTAATACAGCTACGCAACAGAGTGCACTGACATTAAGCAGTGCACAATGGGGAGCAAATCGCCCACTTGATGTAAGCGTTACCTTTAGTCAACTTTATGGCGCTATTTTCTCTGCACAATATACAAAGCGTTTGGGAAACTATAATGCTGCCTCGCTATTAGCAGATGGCAGTGACAAACAGTATCGCTTGAACTTAACCTGGGGCGCACAATTTTACCCACGTCAACTAATAAAAATCAGTGTTGAACATCTAGCACAAAAGATGAAATTTGATTTTGACACGCAAGATGAAAGAACATGGATAAGTCAAAATGCTTACGGTGTTGAATATAAATTTTTACGCCCACGACAGCTACTCAATGATGTGAATATTAAATGGTATTACAGTCAAGCAGAAAGCAAAAATCTCGATTCGATTACCTATTTCCAGAATGGCGCTGAATGGCGCAACGATAGACACATCGCCGGCGGTAGAGCACAAGGTGGCAGCGCCGGCGTTCATTTCCTACCAACTAAACATACGCTAATCGGTACTGCCGTAAACTACAGTGCAGTGAACTATGATAGTCGTTATAATGCAAAAAACAGTGATAGCCGCGGTATCGGTGGCAGCTTAAGCTTAGAGCAACTGCTTTCAAAACAGATTAAAGTCCACTTTATCGCCAGTGATATGGTGCCATTACAGCACTATGAAGCTGGTATTGAGTACACGCCATTAACAGGAATCGGTAAACATCTCAATGTTGCTCTCGCCTTTGCCCGCGATATTGGTGACAGTGACTTACCTGACGATAGCCAGGCAACCTTACGATTAAGTTATGTCTGGCAAGATCAACCAGTCATTGCTGATACATCTGCAAAACAGCTCCCTGGCGTTGTATGGGATCACCTCACTTTAGGCGCAACCGGCGATAAGCAAGACCTAATGGCCTGGACACGTCAACCAGCAGTAAAAATGACTCAGGTATTAGCCATTGCCGATCAACGACTTGTCAAAGTACGCAACATTGTGATGATTTCGCTTAGCAATAACGGCGTATGGGTAGTCGACCCGGATGTTTTCAAAAAAACCTTGAAAACAGAGCCCATTAAATCAGGCACCATTACCATTGACACATTAAATGGAACACTTGATGAAACAGCTGTACTAAAACAGTTAGCAACTGCAACAGATTCCCAAGGGGCTCAATTGGGCGATTACCTTAACTTTGGCATTATTAGCGAGAATAGTCATACCATTAAAGTTTCTGCTGCGCTGCGTGGTGATGCGCCACAATTTTCCGGATCGGACACTTTCCATATTACAGAAAGCGACAATGAAGGTAACGTTGGTAGCACTAATCTAAAATTAACCATGATCGGTACACAGCCACAAGGAAATAGCGTTCAAACCACGATAACCATTAAAAAGGGCACGACTATCAATAATTGGCCCATCGCTGCAAACAGCTTTGAGTCAAGTTCACCTATTACGGGCTATAAACTCTGCGCAAGCCAAAATTCTAGCGCCTGCTCTAATCACCTTGATAATCTTACCATCAGTGCTGATGGCAAAATAAGTAGTCAAGGCCCTATTGATAGCTCTATAGCAAAAACCTACTGGCTCATCGCAGCAAATATGTTTGGTTATGACTCACCGTCAGCAGATGGTCCCAAACTTGTCATTACCGCTGGCGGTGCGCCGCAAGGACATAATGTGAATACACTACTCTATCGTAATCCTAATCAAACCATCCCATCACAGTCACTCGCTGCTGGCAGTTTCACTATTGGCAATACAGCGGCAGAAAAAGCCGTCACCTATAAATTGTGTCCCAATCAGACTGATCTGAAATCATGTAAAGAGACTCTCAATGGCGTTACGATTAGCGCTGATCAGGATGGTCAGGCGCATATAAGTGGCGCGGCACCAGAAGCTACTGTCACTGCCTGGGTTATCGCACAAAATGAGTTTGGCACGAGCAGCCTGAAAGATGGCCCTTCGGTCACAGTAAGTGTTGGCACACCACCACAGGGCAACAATGTCGCAGAAAGCACCTCTACCGTTGCTAATGGCAATGTCAATGTCAGTTTTGATACTATTCCTTTTACCCCTGCAACCGGCATCAGCGATTATCAGATCTGTTCTGCCGCAACAAAACAGTGTGGCCATACTATTGAAGGTCTATCAATTGAACTGAATGGTAACAAACTTACCGTTCATGGTAACGCGCCAGACCTGTCAGGTACCCACACGACTACCTATGAGATTATTGCCACTAATGTTTACGGCACCAGCACACCCTCCACTAGCGGTCCGCGTGTACTTGTTAATACCGGTCCAGTGCCTGATGCAGCTAACGTCACAACAAAAACACCAACTGATATTGCACCAAGTGGCGAGGTAAATTTAACGCTCCGCTCAGATAGCTTTAGCTCAACGACAGGAATTAAAAATTATCTACTCTGTCCGGATAATAGTAATTTCAACAACTGTAGTACTAGCGTTAATGGGTTGTCTATTGATAACAGCGGGCATATTAGCGGCCATGCTCCCAGCGATAGTGCCGGCAAGGATTTAACTGAGTGGGTAGTCGCTAAAAACCAATATGGCTATAGCAAACTTTCAGACAATGCTCCCAAGGTAAAAATCACCACTTATAGTAGCAATGGTCCCACTATCTCTATAGTTCCGGGTGGCAATTGGGGAATGGCTCCTGATAGAGCCAACTGGTTTACTTATACGGTTACCGTTACGCCGAGTAAAGGCAATCAATTTAGTAATAACGGGGAAGACGTTTACAATGAAGTGACTCACCCTGTTAAAGATAATAATCCTACGGACCATGAACCGACATTTAGTACGTTCTATCATGTGAATAGTCACAAGGAAAGTACAACACAGGTACAGGTAGATTTTGGCAATAGCACCTTTGGCAGCATTCTAATTCCTGGCGCTAATTATTATCTGATGACAATAAAAGATGCGCGTGGACACATAACAACGCATAGAATTAACGTAGATATTTATGGCGCACATTAAGAATTGGTGACTTTAAAATGGACCCTTTGGATACTCACCATTGTAACACCCATCTGGCTCAACCGGATAGCCGGGGCTGTAACTGGCAGGGAATATATAGCTACTACTTTTAATTGGAACGGTATCGGGATAATAATCACTCATTTTCGTTAAAATAAGTAGACCAGAATCACTGCCGCCCATATTATTACAAGTTTGTACATTCATAATGAGATGATTACCATCAATCAGCACACCATTCCCGTAAGCTATCGGTGCACGGATATGATCACCATATTTAGGCATATGGGCTAAATCAAGTTTCTCAATTGGGAATCTGATATTCGTTAAGACACCATTATGGCAATTCGCCCACATCTGTCCAGAGACCATTGTAAACACAACAATAGGTGAGTGACCTTTATTAATTACGCGACCAATTGCCTTGCCTTTTTTCTCAACAAATACCATTTTGACACCATGATCATCACTGCCTCTCGCTTCAACGTGATAGTCATACTCGATAGCCTGTCCAGTCCAGGTGCCAGTCAAGTCACTACAATGGCTAACATGGGGAAAAACTTTGGCAAAATCATCACTATCTTGTGCATACGATAACGATAATGGTGATAATAACGCCACTATTATTAAGGCATAGCGTAAACCTATCCTGTTTCTCATCTCTATTGCTCCTGATCCAATGATGCAAGCTGGCTAAATTGCGCAACAATTAAGAGACGAATTTAAAAATCTTGCCACAACGTCCCATCAGTAGAACTACTACCACTACTCTTATTATCACGCAGCCGGGCAATACGCGCATGCTTGTCGACCTCCTGCCGCTTTAACGGTGATGATTCATCAGGATTAGCCTTATCAAACTCATGAATAAAGCGATCTTCTGCGCTGATATAATTTTTAATTTTTCTACGTAATTTCTCAATCACTTGCGTCCCTCAGTTGCTAGCCTTAATGCTATCGATATGTGTCCATTATACGGTAATTAGACAAAATCGCAATCACTTGACTTTCATCATAGTAATGATAGAGTCATCATCATTTTAGGGAGAAAAATAATGGCAAAAAAGCGCTGTCCATGGGCGATTGAAAATAATCCGCACTATATCGCCTATCATGACGATGAGTGGGGCGTGCCGTGCTATGACGACCAACAACTATTCGAGATGCTGATGCTTGAAGGTGCCCAGGCTGGACTA
>JANQHY010000275.1 GCA_028282395.1 Gammaproteobacteria bacterium | reverse complement strand
CTTCCGCAGTAAGCATTTGGGCAATATTCTGCCCGTTACTATTGTGAATCTCGCCATTAACAACCTCATTGCCAGTGGCGAGAAGTGCAACCTGTTTTTTAGCGTCCGACATGATTGACATAACAGGCGGTAAAATTACTCGGCCTGCTCACCTTTGTCACGGTTTTCAGTCTTAGTTGTTTTTTTAGCAGTTTTCGCTGCTTTTTTAGTCTCTGCAGCTGCTTTTTTATTTTTAGTGACAATTTTCTCTTTAATCCGTGCAGAACGGCCGCTGCGTTCACGTAGATAGTAGAGCTTGGCGCGTCTAACGTCACCACGGCGGAGGACTTTAATCGAAGCGATGAGTGCGCTATAGGTCTGAAATACGCGCTCAACTCCTTCACCATTCGAGATTTTACGTACAGTGAATGATGAGTTAAGACCACGATTACGTTTGGCAATTACAACGCCTTCAAAACGTTGGAGCCGCTCACGGTTACCCTCTTTAACACGTACTTCAACAGATACGCTATCCCCGCTTTGAAATTCTGGAATCTCCTTTTGGATCTGTTCCTGCTCAATTTGCTGAATAATATTGCTCATTTTTCTCTACCTCATCTACTCACCGGTCTTGGTGATACTCTTTAATAAAAGCAGCTAAAAGCTCCTTTTCTACTTCATTTAATCTCTTTTCTTTCAATAGGTTAGGACGTTTTAACCAGGTCCGACCTAGCGATTGCTGCAAGCGCCAACGGGCAATGGCAGCATGATCGCCCGACAATAATACATCAGGTACCCCCTTGCCGTCTATCTTTTCTGGACGAGTATAGTGTGGATAATCGAGGAGGCCATGGCTGAATGAGTCTTCTGCTGCAGATTGGGCATCACCGAGTACGCCGGGTAGCAGCCGAGTGAGGGCATCAATAATGATTGCAGCGGCTAACTCACCGCCAGAGAGCACATAATCGCCAATCGACCACTCTTCATCAATGTCGTTGTCTAGTAACCTCTCATCAATCCCCTCATAACGGCCAGCAATCAGAATTAGGTCATGCGGTGCAGCAGCCCACTGCTGTGCGACCTGCTGTGAAAAGGGTTGACCTTGTGGCGACAAATAGATCACTTTGGCATTAGGTAGTGTCGTTTTCGCTGCAGAGATAGCGCGGCGCAGTGGCTCGACTTTCATCACCATACCTGGACCACCGCCATAAGGACGGTCGTCAACAGTACGGTGTTTATCCTCACAATAGTCGCGTGGATTCCAGCATGGAATGGCTACTTTGCCATCGGCAATTGCTCGCCCAGGGATGGTATGGTGCAGACATTGTAGGATTTGTGGAAAAATGGCTATGGTAGCCAATGAAACGGTCATTACGCCTATTTACCTCATTTTGCATTATCGTCGCATTGTGGCGCTTTTCAGCCACTTTAGCAAGCAATAATCGCTAATAAGGCTAGCATATAGACACTTTTGTGTTATACTTGCCCGAGGTGTTGTAGTTTTTTTTGAAATCAATGGCTTATTGGAATAAGCCGGCAGACACCGAGAGACTTTTAAAGGTTAATGTTGTGCGACAAGGAGAGCGGCATTATGTTAATTATCGGCTATAGTCACTACCTCTTTCCCATCTACGTTGCAATCATTACCCATTACGTGCGTCAAGCAGTTGCTGGAAGTCTCTTGTTGAAGCGGAGCAAGGAGGACTAGATGTATCAATTACTATTTCCACGTCAACTGAGTACCAACACTGTTAGTAAATTGGCGTTAGCAGAGCATATTAGCAATAGTGAATCATTAAATAATCGAGAAAGTAATAAATTCATTAGTGGAGATAAGATTGTCTTTCGGCCTGGCGTCAATGATGGGTTAAATAGTGTCTATCGTGATCTTGTGAGAGGGGTGAAAGGTGATTTGAGTGTTGAACTGACCAATAAAGATGGTCAAAAGGTTATCGTCACGGGTCGAAAAAGTCATGCCTCGCCACATATTAAAATTGGCTATAAGGGGGAGTGGTATGAATATGATGCCGCTGATATTCTTGATGAAGATAAAGCGCACAACCATGCAACAAAAATAGCGCAGATGATTAATAATGCTGACGACAACTCCCTAAAAAAAGATGATGAGGCAGCTATTACGGTTGATATAACCAGTAATTCGAATAATAACGGTAAAAAAATATTAACCTATTGCCTAAAAACATTAGGTATTGCTCAAAAGAAAATTACTGCGCTAGAAGGTTACTCACAAGAGCATGGCATGTCATTGATCTGTTACTCATATGGTAGTGATAATGGTCGAGATTATGTCAATGTCTCATTGAATAACTGCTGTAAAAAAGTTATTCATGATCATAGCGGTCATCCTGTTCTTTCTATACAGCTAGAGAAAATAAGGGTCAGTAAGGTAAAGCTTGACCAGAAGCAGTTTGAGGAAGAGATTGATTTTTCAGCAGCGCCAGTGCAAACCATGGCATATGCTATTAAAGCTGATGATCTTCATGAAGATGATGGTCTGCATATGCAGCCTCCGCAGATAACTGACTATTTTTTACAATCGCTGATTACACGTTCAAAAGATCTTCATAAAGATATTGAAGTCGAGTTGCTTAAGAAAAAAATAGAAGAGTGTAATAAAAAAGGGAAAAGTAAATGGGTAGAGTCGGCACTAAATTTAATCAATAAAATAGAGGGATTATATTTTCAGGATCAGAATAGAGAAATGATGCTGAAAACACTTGAGTTGATGAATATGTTACTTTACCGTCTTGAGAATGAGGATAACTCTGTAGAGGAGGGTGATCCAGAGGATGAGCGGGTATTTAATGCTTACTTAGAAAATATTATTGTCCTTGGAAAAAAATCCAGTCAGGAGCTGCAAACATTGAGCACACTGCTCGATGATTTTGCCACACAGGTTCTTGATGAAGCATTAGCTGAAAAGAAATTGGCGCTTAAAAATAAAATAGAGCGTTATAAGAAGAAAAAGAGTTGGTCGGACGATGTAGAAAAAAGTGCTAATGAGATTAATGGCAGGATAGATGAGTTGATAGAATCTGCCACAACGTTAACGGATAAAAGACATGCGCTAACCGAGCTATCTATTATTGATTATGATTTTAATGATAAATTAACACATGGAGACATTGATAAAAAAACGTTTGAACGGTCACTCTCCTGGCAGTTAAGATTGGCAAAAAGCAAATTGCTGTTTCGTAAAGTGTTGGTGGATTATGAAGATCGTCCTGAAGTTAGCAAGAGATTGAAAGATATTCTTAATCGTGTTTGCCGAAAACAGCAGGAATTAACGGCCGAACAAGACGGTAGTTTTCTGTGCTTTCTGCTCTATAGTGTTGAATTTGTTCTCGCTAATGGGGGGTTGGAGAGAAATCGACAAAGTTTGTTAGATTTTCTGGACTGTGTCTATCAATCAGTTGGAGAGTTTACGAATAAAAAGGATGAAATATTCTTTCAAAATAGAGTGATGCTCTGTTTTGCTATTGATTGCTATCAATCGAGTCAGAATTTCTGTTTTGCAGTATTAGCACAAAAAGCAAAATATCTATTTGAGCAGACAACTGCACTATATCTGGCAGCAAAAACAGATAGCAAAAGAGAGGAGTTGATTGACGTTTTAGCTTGGACATGCCAGTTGATGTATGGAATGCATGATGAGAAGACGATTAATAACTATCTTGATTATGCCAATAATCTTGCAGATGGGCATACAAGTTTAGGTTGGACACTGCTAGGATTATTTATGATGTTACTGCTCATTAGTGGATTTATCGCAGCAATAATTATGACTGGCGGTATTTTTGGTATTGGTACTGGTGCAACGTTAGCAGTAGTTCATGCACTGGGGCCGACAGTGTTAGCTGAGACCATCGAAGCCATTGTTTTATGGGTTGCTTCAATTACAACAGCAAGCGTCTGGTGGAAAAGCTCTACTTCATTTTTTAAACCGACTCGTCTCAGTAAGGGAATGCTTGACTTTGCTGAGCAGGTAGATAGGAGTTATGGCGCTACACCAGGGGATGATGGGCTGGAGAAACAGAAGCCTATTGAGCAAGATGCAGAGGGCTATGTTAACAAACCTAGTCCTGAACACGCTCTTGTTGAGCAGAATTATGTTACTTAACATGAATAATCATAAAGTTTGCTGATGTCGCTTGTTATCATGACAGTGCTAATTACTGTAATCTATAGTCATAAATCAAAGGGTTACGCTGTATGAACTAATAAATTCAAATTTAATCGATATTTTTTACCTTTTATTGGAAATAATAATGGCTAAGGTAGCATAATGGGTAAAAAATGAAATTTATTTATCTATATTTATTATTTACTTAAATCATAGAAGGCATTTTTTAAAAAATCACTTTTAATCTATATCCTATTGTATAATATATTTTTTCTTACAAAAATGTTGATTTTAAATGCAATCGGAGTATAATATCTTTGTAGTTAATTTCAAAGTCATTCATTTCAATACAGAGTTTGTAGGGCAGCAATGTTAAGGCAACAACAAAATTCATCAGTTAGATCTGAGTATAAGTTTACGGAAACTACTCTGGTTGCAAAAAGTAAATAAAGAGTACTTCAAAAAATGTATCATCATATATCAAACCAAGAAATTTATCAGGCAGCAGAAAGAGATCCCTCGCTGAAGGAAAACTTATTGGGGAATAAAGAGGATCGTAATACTAAAGGTGCCCTTTATAAATTTCGTAAGACGTCAACGTCACAAAATCTTTTAACTTCGTCTCATGGAAATGGTTATGATCTATTCTCATCTAATGGAAAGGTTTCTATTAGGCCGGAGTATGCAGATAAATTTAGAGGGAATCTTGAAGGGCAGGCCAAAATAAAATTCCGTAGTGCCGAAGAGAATTTTAAGAAAGACTTAAATCGTCTTGTCACACCATTCGTTAATTCTAAGAAGAAAACATTCAATGCTCAAGACGATTATACTGGTGGTTCTGTTGATTTTGTTAGAGTATTTTCTAAGCAAGAAGCAGAGAAAGAGGGGTTCAGTTTTGATCCAGTTTCTGGTGAGCAGAATGGTAAATATGTCTTAATACAAAATGAAGATGGAAAAACAGGGACACTGATTTCTCAGAATGAAGAGGGCCTATGGCAAGAGAAAGAGGTTAATATTTGCGAGGATGTAAAAAACTGCTTTGATAGAATGAGAGATAATGGTGGCCTCAACATCATGTGCGGTATTAGTAGTGATAGAGGAAACTATGTTTCAAGGTTTCTCCAAGAAAATGGTGCTCATATTAAGGTGCCTAATCCGAATTATATCAAGCAAACTCTTGGTATGGATCAGCACAGTGATGCTTATCACAATCTCGTTAATTCATATGGTCAAGGGGTTATGGGGCTACCATTTTCGCTTCTTAGGTTAAGAGGTGATAAGAAGTTGGCTGAAAACTTTGTTCCTTTGTATGAAGGAAGTATTCCAGAGCATATAGAGAAGGCTAGTGGTGTATCTATTACAAAAGAAAGGCATATTCTAATAAACACTCAATCTAATAATCCTGAAATCGAATTCCATGCTAAAATTAATGGTATCACAATGTTTGATACTTTAAATAGTACGCAAGACTATTATTTTTTTGAGCATATTAAAATCCATTCGGTTTTCTCTCTTGGGGAATTATCTGATGAAAAGGATGTTGGATACAAGTTTAAAAGCCTTGATACGAATAGTAAGTTAATTAAATTCTTAATAGTAGGTGAGATTAATCTGGAAGATAGTCAGTTAAGCCATCAAGAGAATGCGGATAGGATCAGGCGGTATTATGAGCTCGCCAATGAAGAAGCAAAGATAAATAATGAATTATGCAAACTCGAAAAAGAATATAAAGATAAGTTTGAGAGTGATAATGAAGACTATGATCAAGAAGAGAAGTTAAAAGCAGATAAAATTATTCAGGATCTTAAATCTCAAGCTGAATGGCTTCAGTTGGAAGGGCTGCTGTTAGGTAAGGGCGAGTTTAATAGTGATGAGATAAATAATCTAGTTGTGAAATCCATTGAAAAGCTGCGGCCTTATCATAGAAGTTCGATTAAAAAAGAAGATTCTCTTTCTATAGTCCAGCGAGGAAGTCTGTTAGAGATGGAGCAGCAGTTTACTAACAGAATTCTGATGCGTGCTAAGGGAATAAGTAGTTATAAAGAGATGCGAGATGTTTTAAAGCAGTATCATAGTAAAAGAGCGTTTGTTGATTTAAAAGGTAACCACTTAAAAATTAGAAACAGTATTGGAAGAGTTGATAAAAAACATCTTAATGATCAGCAGAGAAGTAAACTTTTAAAAATCGAAGAGTCCTATACGAATAGAATGATTCAATTCTCTAGTCAGATAGATGATCAGGGTTATATGAATTTCTTCTTGAATAACTGTAGTAAAGATGTAGACTTTATTTGTGATATGTTAAAGTACATTGGAAAAGAAGGTCAAAAAAATAAAAGGAATTTTATTATAAATTCCTTGACTCATATTATTGAGATAGAAGATCAAATAAGGAATTTAATGTCGAGGGATGATGAGGAATCAATCGAGATTTCTAAAAATTTGCAAAACGTTAAAAATCAATTAGAAAAAGACTGTTTGGCGTTAAAGAATGGAGGAAAGTATCGTAAAAAAACGATGTTCTCTATGCATAATAAAATAAAGGGCTTTTTTGGAAAGGCGAGTAATCATAGAACATTTTTTGGCAAATGTGTAAGTTTCATGGAAGAGCTCCTTTTATCTTCTGTGCCTATTGTTGGCGCGGTTTGGAGTCGTTTCAGATTAAATAAAGAACTTGATGATTCAGCAGAAAAATTCTCAGTCAGGCGGACGGGTACGCGTACTGCTAAAATACTTAATAGTATCCAGAATACCTGTATTGAGCATTCAATAACAGCAGAAATAGTTGATAAGAGTGATAATAAGTCGGAAAACCCTGTAACTAAACAACCAAGCTTTCATTCTAGACAGAACTATCAGAATAATATGCACGACTATACTGTCGGTCCGGTATCAGCTG
The DNA here is from genome assembly GCA_028282395.1 of Gammaproteobacteria bacterium. The sequence goes on along the minus strand of JANQHY010000275.1, from coordinate 6,633 downwards.
ATTTTTCTCCTTTCTAGGAGATTAACTCTCCCAGGCAACAATCATTTTCCCAGCTGCTAGGTCAATCTCAATGACAAAATCATCTTGAATATACGGGATATAATACAACTGTTCGCCTTTAACGACCATAACATCATTCGAAGCAGTAGTGAATAGATAGTCAATAACGCCAAGCGTCTCACCCTGTTGATTAATCACTGTTAAGCCCTCGAGGTCACACCAATAGTATTCGCCAGCAGGGAGTTCTGGCAGTTTGTCGCGTTCAATGGCAATGAGTCCATTGGTGTAGCTTTTTGCCTGTTCCGGGCTGTCACAACCTTTTATATGGATCAGTAAGCCTTTCCCCTGTACTTTTTTATCATCAATCTCTAGCGCTTGCCATGCTGTCTGCGCATGCGGTTGGTAGTACCAAGGTTGGTAGCTAAGCAGTTGTTCAATGGGATCGGTGTAGGAGGTAACTTTTATCCACCCTTTTACGCCAAAAGGTTTACCAAATTTCCCCATGGTGATGTAACGTACTGGTTCTGACATGCGCTCTGCTCTCATCTGGTTATCTATGTCGTTGCGCAGTTTATCAGAAATAAAGAGGTTAATGTAGTTAGTTAGTGAATTCTCGGCTAGAATCTTATTGTCTCACGACTTCCAAGGTCTCGCCGTCCCGAGACATCCAATTCTCCATCGTCGCGGGACGACATAGAATAGTGCCATGGTGCGACGTGTGGGTTCTTCAAGAAAGTAGGAGAAGGAAAATACAGATTTTTAGTAAATCATGTGATGGTAAAGATAGATCAGCCAGCCACTGCTAGCAAGAAAAGGGGCAAATGGTACCTTGATAATGATTTTACGTTGGCAGCTATAACAAAATCCACAATACAGTAATGCCAATATGCTACCGATGAAAACCGTCATGGCAAGGGTTTGCCAGCCGTTCCAGGCGCCAAGTGCCGCCAATAGTTTGAAATCACCGTGGCCGATGCCCGGCTTTTTTCTTACATAGAGAAAGATTGTTGCGATTGTCCACAGACTGAGATAGCCAATGATTGCGCCAGCAATTGCTTGTGTGGCGGTTAGCAGTGATAGATGAGGTAGAAGAGTCAGTGCTAGGCCGGACCACAACAGTATATAATTAAGAGGGTCAGGGATAATGAGGTATGCGCAATCCATTGCAGCAATAATAATCAGTACCCAGGTAAAGAGGAGTGCGATGGCTAATGTCATGTCCATTGGATAGATTAATACAATAACGGCTGTAGCAATCGTCGTCGTTAATATTAATAGCGCAGTTGCTGATCTCATGATTACTGTTTCTGTTGGTTAAGGTAGCGGTATAGTGCTGGCGGTAGATCAAGCGCCGCCAATGCATGGCTCAGTGGTAGTTGTGCTAATTGTGATTGACCTGAATGGATGAGTGCAATCGCTAGGCCTGACTGGTAGATAGCATTATCAGGTGCAATCGCGCTTAGTTGTTGATAAAGTGCTGTAGCAGCGCGGTATTGCTGTTGCTGGAGTTCTAATGCTGCCATGATGGCGAAGTAGTCCTGGTGATGAATAAGTGTCGTTGGTGCCGACTGTTTGAGCAGCGTTAATGCGTGATGAGCTTGCCCGTTTAGTAGCAGTTTTTGAATCTGTGTCAAGGTTAGCATGTTTTTCTGTTGTGGTAGCGCCACTGTTTTTTTTGCTTGCTGCAATGTAGTTGAAGAGGGTATTGTGGGGTGAATAGGTTTGAGTAATTTTAATCGTAATGCTTTATTTGTTGCAGCGAACTTTGTGTCAAAATGGAAAGGATGGCTGAGTTTTTCGAATTGATTCGCTGCAGCTTTTAGCGACTGTTGCCAGATGTGGTGATGAATAATGGTTGGTTGCAGCAGAATAATAATCTCTTTTTTGTTGGCGCTATCATTACGATTGTGAAATAGTGCGCTAACGATAGGAAGATGTGTTAGCCAAGGTGTAGCAGTATCATTGCGACTCATCTGACTAGCCATGAGGCCGCCGATTATAATAACCTGACCATCTTGGACATGAACAATACTGTCGGATTCACGAATCGCGCTAGTTGCCAGTGGAATTGATTCTGTTTGGCCTGAGACAGTAAAATTTTTATCTTTTTCCGTAACGGTGCTTACCAGTGGATGAATATGTAGCGTTAATGCTCGATCGTTATCGATATGTGGTGTCACGTTAAGGGCAACACCAGAGAAGAACGGCGTAAAATCGATGTTCTGTGATTGGCTCTGTCCACCTGATGAACTGTCTGTCATACTTTTCACGCCGGTGACAAAAAATTGATCGTCACCCACTTTAATAACGGCTGTTTGATTATTAATTGTGGCAATGCGTGGACTTGAAAGAACATTCACGCGTCCTTGAGTCATCAGGAGTTTAATCAGTAGGGCAAAGTTTTGGTGCCAATGTGCTGATAAAGTGAAAATAGCATTGAGTGGTGTCAATCCGAGAGTCAATGCATTGTTACCGTGCTGTTGCAGAGTTTTGTTAAGCAGATGCCAATCAATTCCGCTTTGAAATGTGCTATTAAGCGTCACTTCAATAATTTTGGCGCTAATAATGACTTCGCGTTGACTGGTGCGTTCAACGCTATCAAGATAATGGCTAACTTGCTGCAGTTGTCGTGGATAGGCGCGTACCATGATAATCCCAGTTTGTGGATTGACGATGACACATGGTTTGCCGCTTGAACGGGTTTTTTGCGAACTATGGTGACTACTGTCAATGCCAACGATACCATTGATTGTTGCATTGAGTTGTGTCCAAAAATGGTTGTCATTGAGAGTGGTAATTTTATTTGCCAACAGTGTGGAGTTATTTCTGCCTGCATTAGTGTGGGAGGTTGTTGAGTTAATCTCCCCTGAACTGATTATCATTTGTGATTGGCTATGGCGGTTAACGTCAAGGTAATTAAGTCTAAATAATCGCGTTTGTAGTGCAGGTAATTGTACACTGTAGCCATAACGTGTGTGTTGATAACAATAACCATAATTTTTTTGCAGTGCTGCCATCACTTCGTCAAGGCTTACTTGATGGAGTTCTAATGTAATCGTATTTTTAATATTTGGATTTACAATAATGTTCTCATGGCTTTCATGGCTTAGTACGGTAAAGAAATCGTGTGCAGATAACTGTTGTGCCATTAAGTCAAAACGTAGAGGTTTTTTCTTATTTGCAGCTGCTGGAATAGTTATCTGCGCCAATAGTGCATTAATAATAGCATTGTCAGGAGGAGGAAGAGATGTCATTGACCGGTTATGATTGTTTTGTATTGCACTATTAACTATCTCTGTCATATCTTTGTTGTGAAGCTGCTGCGTCGGCGCTGTGATGGTGCAGCCAGCGCTGAGGATAACAAATAGGAGAATAAATATTTTCATGGGTGTATCCTATGGAACATTTTGTAATGTGTAGGAAAAATAGTTGGTTTTTTATAGTTTGAAAAAAAATTAGCTACTTAATGTATTCTCCTGGATTGCTTCGCTACGCTTGCAATGACAATAGTGAGCAGTTGCATTTAATGAATAATTGCAAAGTAACAATAGTAATTTCTTTGTATGGAGTTTTCTGAAAGCAACTAATGATTAACTATAGCAATACAGATATCTCTTCACAACCTTTTTGGCATCAATAGATAAATGTTTTTATGTCCTGCTAATTTTTTGTCAATAGCGGCTTAAGAAAACGACCAGTATGTGAACCACGTTTTTTTGCTACCTGTTCCGGTGTGCCGCAGGCAATAATTTTACCACCTTTGTGACCGCCTTCAGGTCCAAGGTCAATAATCCAGTCAGCGGTTTTAATGACGTCGAGGTTGTGCTCAATCACAACAATGGTATTGCCTTGATCACGTAAGCGTAGTAACACCTCCAGTAGATGGGCAACATCGTGAAAATGGAGCCCAGTGGTGGGTTCATCAAGCATATAGAGTGTTTTACCGGTACTGCGTTTTGACAATTCGCGTGATAGTTTAACACGTTGTGCTTCACCGCCCGACAGTGTTGTAGCACTCTGGCCTAATTTAATATAACTTAACCCGACATCCATTAAGGTTTCTAGTTTACGTTTGAGAACTGGTACCGCATCAAAAAATGTTAAGGCCTCTTCTACGGTCATCTCAAGAATTTGGTGAATATTTTTACCTTTATAAGTAATTTCTAGTGTTTCGCGATTATAACGTTTGCCTTGGCATAGATCACAAGTAACGTATACATCGGCGAGAAAGTGCATTTCTACTTTAATAACGCCATCGCCTTCACACGCTTCACAGCGCCCACCTCTAACATTAAAGCTGAAGCGTCCGGGAAGGTAGCCACGTGAACGAGATTCGCGGGTGGCAGCGAACAGTTCGCGAATCGGGGTAAATAGGCCGGTATAGGTAGCAGGATTAGAGCGCGGGGTCCGGCCAATAGGGCTTTGATTGATCTCAACACATTTATCAAATAGAGCGAGTCCATCAACACGTTCATATTTGCCTGCCTGTAGTAGGGTGGCGCCATTGAGTTTAGTTGCCGCTAGCGGATAGAGCGTGTCATTAATCAAGCTTGATTTACCTGAGCCGGAGACGCCAGTGATGCAGGTGAAAAGGCCAACCGGAATATCGACATCAATCGTTTGCAAATTATTACAACATGCCCCTTTTAAGCTCAACATACGTTGACGATCAACTGGTCTACGTTGTGTAGGCACATCAATCTGTTGTTTCCCTGACAGGTACTGTCCTGTCAGTGAGCGTTTGCTTTTAATAATATCGTTGAGTTTGCCTTGGGCAATAATTTTACCGCCACGACTACCAGCGCCGGGGCCAACATCAATAATGTGATCAGCTTGTCGGATCGCGTCTTCATCATGTTCGACAACTAGGACAGTATTGCCAAGATCGCGTAGATGTAACAGCGTTTTTAACAGACGATTATTATCACGCTGATGTAGGCCAATTGAAGGTTCATCAAGAATATACATGACGCCAACTAGGCCAGAGCCAATTTGACTGGCAAGACGGATACGTTGTGCTTCGCCACCGGAGAGGGTATCCGCACTGCGGTCAATGGTGAGATAATCGAGTCCCACTTCAACAAGAAATCCTAAGCGACTATTTATCTCTTTGAGAATACGGTTGGCTACCTCTTTGCGCCAACCTTCGAGTGTTATCTGTTTGAAAAAAGCCCGAGCCGCTTCAGTACTCATTTTTGTCAACTCAGCAATACTACGGTCACCGACAAAAACATGACGTGCCTCTTCGCGTAGGCGACTACCGTTACAGCTGCGACATGGCTGTAATGATAGATATTTAGCCAGGTGATCGCGCGCGGCTTGAGAGCTGGTTTCACGATAACGTCGTTCCATATTAGGGATCACCCCTTCAAATGGACGTTGCGTGCGTTTCGGTTGGCCGCGGTAGTCGATATGGTCAAAAGTGATAATTTCATTGCCGCTACCGTAAAGAATAATCTGTTTAATACGTTTTGGCAGTGAGCGGTAACTTTTATCGAGGCTGAAGCCGTAATGGTTTGCCAGGGCTTCGAGTAATGGATAGTAGTAGCTGTGACCGCGGTTCCAGCCGCAGACGGCGCCACCACCAACTGACAGCTCAGCATTATGGATAACCCGTTCCTCAGCGAAGACCTGTTTAACCCCGAGGCCATCACAGTCGGGGCAGGCGCCCATGGGATTGTTAAAGGAGAATAGTCGTGGTTCCAGTTCAGGCATATTGTAATTACAGTGCGGGCAGCTAAAACGGGCAGAAAACAGCAATTCCTGCGGATTATCATCTGTCGCTGGCTCCATCATGGCAACTGTTGCTAGTCCATCGGTTAGGCTGATGGCGGTTTCAAATGATTCAGCCAGGCGTAGGCGTAGCTCTTGACGAACTTTGAAGCGGTCGATGATCACTTCGATAGTGTGTTTTTTTCTCAGACTGAGATTTGGGGTATCATCAATATCGTAGCTTTCACCATCGATGCGAACACGCACGAAGCCCTGGCTACGCAGGTCATCAAACAGTTTCTGATATTCACCTTTGCGTTGGCGCACGATGGGTGCCAATAACATCACTTTAGTGCCATTGGGAAGCGCGAGTACCGTGTCAACCATCTGGCTGATGGTTTGTGCTTCGAGTACCGTATCATGTTTAGGACAGCGCGGTTGGCCAACTCGGGCAAATAGCAGGCGCATATAGTCGTAGATTTCAGTGATAGTGCCAACAGTTGAGCGTGGATTGTGTGAAGTTGATTTCTGTTCAATAGAGATAGCTGGCGATAGACCATCAATCTGGTCAACATCCGGTTTTGCCATCATTGACAGAAACTGGCGCGCATAGGCCGACAGTGATTCAACATAGCGGCGCTGCCCTTCAGCGTAGAGTGTATCAAATGCCAGAGATGACTTGCCTGAGCCTGAGAGGCCGGTGATCACCACCAGTTGATCGCGAGGAATTTTTAGGCTGATATTCTTAAGGTTATGGGTGCGCGCCCCTTGAATATGAATCGTTTCGGTCATAGTGGTTTTTACTACCCATCTCTGTTATTAATAGAACCGGGTATGGTAGCGCAGACGACATAATTATGCAATCGTCATTCAGCGAAATTGATGTCAGCTTGCAAGCCGACACTATCTTTGCCAACGCAG
>JANQHY010000242.1 GCA_028282395.1 Gammaproteobacteria bacterium | reverse complement strand
CAGCAGAACAGTACCAGCAGTGGCAGCAAAGTCACGAGCTCGACTTCATTTATCATGATGATAACATTGGTCGTTTCCGTGGCAATGCATCACTAACGGTTGCAGGCCCAGCTCTAACCTTTCGCACTATAGCCGAAAAAACGCCAACGCTAAACCAACTACAGCTACCACCTCAACTAGCTAACTTATGTCAACTGCAGCACGGTCTAATCCTAGTGACCGGCGCAACAGGCTGCGGTAAAAGTAGTACGCTGGCAGCAATGATCCATTACATTAACCATTCGCTCCCTTATCATGTTGTTACTGTTGAAGACCCCGTTGAATTTTATCACTCATCGAAAAGAGCATTAATCAACCAGCGCCAGGTTGGCCATAGCACCAAAAGCTTTCAAGCAGCATTACATTCAGTCCTGCGCCAAGATCCTGATATTGTACTAATCGGCGAGCTACGTGATCTTGCAACCGTACGACTCGCCCTAACCATTGCTGAAACTGGCCACTTAGTCCTGGCAACGCTGCACACACAATCGGCGAGTCAAACCCTACAACGCCTAATTAACCTCTTTCCTGGTAATGAAAGATCCACTGCACGTACCATGCTAGCTACTTCACTTCAAGCAGTCATTTCACAACGTCTAGTTAAACGTATAGCAGGCGGCCGTGTTGCTGCCTGTGAAGTAATGATCGTCACAGCGGCAATTAAACATATGATTAAAGATGAACGCATAGAGCAAATCCCCTCTGCAATGCAGAGTGGCTCTGCTGTTGGCATGATAACAATGGAACAGTCGCTCGCCCGATTAGTTGCTCAGGGAGTGATTCCCCCTGAAGATGGCCATCACGATTGACAACATTTCATCTGCTTGGTTACAGTATCGTTAATGGGATAATCGCTTAACAGCAGAGAGATGGAATGAAAATCGCACAAATCTCACCACTATATGAGTCTGTACCACCAAAATGTTATGGTGGTACTGAGCGTGTGGTTGCATATCTAACCGATGCACTGCTTGATCTCGGCCATGAAGTAACGCTTTTTGCCTCTGCAGACTCAATCACCCGTGCAAAATTGATCCCCACTTGTGAACACGCTTTACGCCTCGACTCCCGCTGTGTCGATCCACTCGCCTGGCATGTACTGCAGCTACAGCAATTGATAGAACTTGCCAACCAATTTGACATTATCCACTTCCATACTCACTGCTTACACTTTCCCTACTATAATTTTTGTCCGACTGCACAGTTAACAACGCTTCATGGCCGCCTCGACATCAGAGAAATTGTTAAACTCCATCAACAATTTCCCACACTACCACTAGTCTCTATCTCGAATCACCAACGTCAACCTTTAACTGGGGTTAACTGGGTTGATACGGTTTATCATGGATTACCAGAAACCCTTTACCAACCGAACTTCTCGCCAGATGACTATCTGCTGTTTCTTGGTCGCACTTCACCAGAGAAACGACTGGATCGTGCAATTGAAATTGCCCGTCGTTGTGGCAAGACACTCAAAGTTGGTGCAAAAATTGATGATAGTGATCGCGATTACTATAACCGCCATCTACAGCCATTAATGACACAACCACACGTTGACTACGTCGGCGAAGTCAGTGAAAAAGAGAAACAGCAACTGATTGGACAAGCGGCCGCACTACTCTTTCCAATTGATTGGCCAGAGCCCTTCGGTATGGTAATGATTGAGGCTATGGCTTGCGCCACCCCGGTCATTGCCTGGGCAAACGGCTCTGTACCTGAAGTCATTACTTCAGACATAAGCGGAAAAATTGTCTCTTCAATGGACGAAGCTGTTTCTGCTGTAGACCAGTTAGCAGAAATCGATCGCCATGCTGTACACGAAGAATTTATTCGTCGCTTCACTGCCAATACTATGGCCAATCACTATGTAAAACTTTATCAGCAACTAATTCAAGAGAAAAGCAGGGAACTATCATGAGTGACAACAAAGCAGCCAGTAATCAAAATACAGTACGTTTAATTGATGCGTCTCTGATCGACCCTAAACTACTTGTACTCAATCACGGCGATACCTTCGCCTGTTTCAACCGTTCGGGTGATATTATCCCTATTACTTCACAAACCTACGGTCTATTTCATAAAGGTTGCCGCCACCTTTCACAACTTGAGATCAAGGTATTTGATGTACGCCCACACTATCTTAGCTCAACCGTCTATGAAGATAACTGTCTACTAAATGCTGATCTAACCAATCCTAACTTTTACTACCGTCAGCACCATCTGCAACCTGGCATGATCCATATTAAACGCAAAAAATTTATTCTCGATAATCGGCTATGTGGAAGAATCTCGATCACGAATTTTTCTCGTGAAACGCTACAAATGCCGATGATACTGCAAATTGCTGCGGACTTTAAAGATATTTTTGAGATCCGTGGCTTTAACCGCCAAGCAGGGGCAGGAGAGATTGATATTCAACATCCAAATAACTCAACCATTGCGATTAACTATCATGGCAAAGATGATCAACTGCGCTGCACGAAAATTATCTTCTCCCGACCATTTCGTCGTGATGAAAACGGTGACTACTGTTTTATTCTAAAATTAGCACCAGAAAAAAAAGAGGTAGTAGAGTTCACTATTGATCTACGCTCGCGCCATAGAAAGCTTGCGCCATTTAAAAAGACACTCACTGCTCTTGAACAAGAGATCAAGAATAAAAAATTTGATATGTGCGACATCATCTCCTCTAATGAACAATTTAACCACTGGATTAACCGTTCACGTGCTGATCTCGCCGCACTACTCTCACCGCAGGCAGAAGGAGGCCACTATCCAATGGCTGGAATCCCTTGGTATAATACCATATTCGGTCGTGATGGCATTGTCACCTCAGTGCAGACACTGATGATCGCGCCTCATATTGCTCGCGATGTGTTATTTTACTTAGCAAAAAACCAGGCGACAAAACGCGATGATAAGATGGATGCAGAGGTAGGAAAAATACTCCATGAAATCCGTGAAAGTGAACTCGTTAATCTTGGTGAAGTCCCTTTCCAGCGCTACTATGGTAGTGTTGATGCTACACCGCTATTTGTCTGTCTTGCCGGCCTCTATTTTCGCCGCACTAATGATCTCGATACTATTAAAGCGATCTGGCCGAATATTAAATTGGCACTGAAATGGGTTGATCACTATGGTGACTGCGATGGCGATGGTTTCATTGAGTATCAAAAAAAATGTCCGAAAGGGCTTGATAATCAAGGCTGGAAAGACTCACATGATTCGGTTTCCCATAGCGACGGCAAATTAGCTAAACCACCCATTGCCCTCTGTGAAGTACAGGGTTATGTCTACCAAGCAAAAATCTCTGCCTCAAAAATAGCGCTAGCACTTGATGAAGAGCGTTATGCCAAGCAACTTAGTAAAGAAGCTGCCACATTGAAAATAAAATTTAATGAGAAGTTCTGGAGCAAAGAGCATGGCTTCTATGCATTGGCGCTTGACGGCGATAAAAAACGCTGCAATGTCATCAGTTCCAATGTTGGTCACTGTTTAGCAAACAGCATTATTGATAAAGAACGTGTTGATGACGTTGTTAAAAAACTGTTTTCTGATGACCTCTTTTCTGGTTGGGGGATACGAACGCTATCGAAATTTGAGAAGCGTTATAATCCGATGTCATATCACAATGGCTCTATCTGGCCACATGATAATTCAGTCATCGCTCTCGGGCTATCGCGCCACGGCTATATGAATGAAGTAGAAACATTAACCAAGGCATTATTCGATGCTTCACTTACCATGGAGATGCAACGTATGCCAGAGCTATTTTGTGGCTTTGGCCGTCAACCAAATGAAGCACCAACGCTCTACCCCGTTGCCTGCTCACCACAAGCCTGGGCTAGCGGCTCACTTTTTTTGTTACTGCAAAGCATATGCGGTATTGATATCGCTGCCCATAAACAGCAAATTATTTTGCATCAACCGGCACTCCCTGACTTTCTTAATGAACTCACCTTTAAAGATATCTGGATGGAGCCTGAAAAACAGCTCAGCTTCCGTCTGGTGCGCTATCAACATGGTGTTGTCGTTGAAGTCATTCATAAACCAGAAGGCTGGACATTGAATGTGATTAAGTAAAGAAGCACGAATAAATAGTCTTGATACTCAGCCGTTTCCCTAAGATATTTTTTTAGCATCTTCCGAAATAAGAAAATGTAAATAGTGATCCAACTCACCGACTAAATAGTAGGGCAGATTAAGTAATTGAAATGGTTTACCAGAAGGAGTTTGTAATGCATCTAAATGCATCTCCCCAGCATAAAACCTTACAGCATAGGAATGATTAGCTAATTCCATATATTGTAATAGCGATTTTAATCTTCCTGTCGTCCCTGATTTAACCTCAACAGGAATCAGATATTGTTGAAAAGGAACAACATAATCAACCTCAGCTTGAGATTGTGGTTTTTCACGCACCCAAAATTTCAATTTCTGTTGAATGCTTCTACTCGTTGCCAACAGCTCCTGGCCAACAATATTTTCTATGATACGGCCCATGTACAATGAATTTAGATCTTGCATAGTGAAATAATGCTGTTGGAGATTAGCGCAATAGCTCACCATTCCCGTATCAAGAAATTGTAGCTTTGGTGATTTCTTATAATTTAGCTGTGCCGGTGGCACCGTTTCAGTCGTAGGATAAACGAGCTGAATAAGCATGGCTTTCTCTAACGAACGCAGTGCTTCGCTCATCTCACGAGATTGGTAATGAGATTTCCCAAAACCGTGAAAACGAATTCTTGCGCCTGCTTCAATGGGAACATGAGCAATTGCATGACGAATGACTTGCGCCATTTTTTTATTGCTACCATATTTTTCAACATCGTCCATAAACGCAGTTAGTAGATTCTTATAGACCGCATTGCTAGCGATAATATCTTTATTTTCGAGAAACGCAGCGACCGCCTCAGGCATTCCACCGATCAGTGTATATTGATGAAAAAGTTGCAACAGTTTATGATGAGCGAATCTCGGGCAAGGCGCTTGCTGCAATAAATCAACTGCCTCACCTTCTCCTGCTGCTGACAGATATTCAGAGAATGATAATGGATAGAGAAAAAGATACTCTACTCGACCCACAGGAAAACTGATGTGGCGGTCAATCAATGTCTCTAATAATGATCCAGCTGCAATCACATGGACATCATTGCGCTTTTCATAAAAATAGCGCAACATAGCACAAGCTTTTGGACAACTCTGAATTTCATCAATAAAAAGTAGTGTTGTCCCAACTGTCTTAATTGATTTTTTCAGATGAAAATGGATAGCTGCAATTAAATCATCAATAGTATAGTCTTGTTCAAAAAGATCACGATCAGCTTTTATATCCAAATTTACTGTTAAAAACTGCTCATAGCGCTTGCCAAAAGCGGTGACAAGTGTTGTTTTGCCTACCTGGCGTGCCCCACGCAAAATCAAGGGCTTACGTGACGGCTTTGCCGCCCATTTCTTAAGTTCTTGATATATATTCCTTTTAAACATTCTTACCTCTTTTTTGTCATAGAATAAGGGTATTATACAATAAATACGTCATAAAATAAGGGTATTTTATGACGTATCCTGACATAGAATAAGGGATATCTATGTTTTCTCCTCTCTCCCACAAGGATGTTGTTGAAAAATTCAGAATAAAAGAAAGACCGGACAAGCCGCGGGACGACGGGGTTGGGGCACGGGACGATGGCGAGGGCGCAGAACAAAGGGTAGGGACACAGGACAACGGGGCAAACAATTACTATGAAAAAAACAAGGCTTTGACTAAAAGCTAACTTCTACAACCTCGCCCTTAACCTGCACCTGGTGATCATCAATTAATTCGACATGAATCCGACTGGGAGCATCCATTACATCACCCTGATGCACTACCATCTTTTTTGCATTACTTTGTCCACTATGATAAAGATATTTAACCAAGGCAATTGCCGCAACCCCGGTAGCAATATCTTCATCAATACCAAATAGTGGGTTAAATGCCCGCGCATAAAGCACCGAGGGATCATCAGCGGAAGGCGCATAGGCATAAATACCATTGACGCCTAGTACTTTTGACACCTCAACGATTTGGACTAAATCAGGCACTAAGGAGAAGAGTGTCTGCTTATCAGAAAAACGTATTAATAGTTTAGGGCTACCTGCCGTAGCAATCACAGCGCTCTGATGAGACTCACCAACAAAACAGCGAGCAACTTCTATTTCATTACCATCTGGCAATGCTGTCGACTGAAAAGGAGGCTGATAACACATCTGATATAAATCATTCTCACATTTTCCACTAATAATCATCTGCTGCTGTCGTGTACACAACTTTATTGTTGGCCTGTCAGCAATGATTTTTTTTAACATATAGACAGCACCGATTGTGCCATGAATACAAAGTGGCGTCTCCTTGCCATTGGGAGTGAAATAACCGATAGATATTATATCTTCCGTTTGCTCAGTAAGAAACACTGCTTCCGGACAACCTGAATGACGCGCTATATCTGCCATCTGTGCTACAGACAACGGCTCATCGTTGTATACAATTAACGCAGGATTACCGCCTTGACCACTGTAACTAAAGACTTTTACTCGACACTGTTCGACTGATGGCAATGCTTGCATACAATTATCCTCCTAAGGTACTAATAAAATAGCATCCGCCGATGCTAGCAAAGTTACCGTTATCCAACAACACTCACTAAGGTTTTACTGCTATAAAATTTCTGTTAATATGTCACAAAATCATAGAATATTCAATAAGTATCAATGGGTTAGAGAAAGGAGACAATATGTATAAACTTAGCTGCAGAAAACCACCTTTAATTTGTCTAATTCTACTAATTAGCTTCCCATCATTTACAGCAGTGTTACTTAGCCCTGCTCTTCCGGCAATGAGTGATTTCTTTCATGTATCGAATGGCGTCATACAACAATTGATGACTATTTTTATTATTGGCTACGCTTTTGGACAACTGATCTATTCCCCGACTGCCAACCGTTTTGGTCGCAAGATAGCGGCCTACTCGGGGATGGTATTATACCTATTCAGCTGTCTAGTCTGTCTGGTTGGAATCTACTCTCACAATCTAACAACTATTATTATTGGCAGACTGTTAATGGCTTTGGGCTCGAGTGTGGGAATGATTATCAGCTATACGATTATTAGTGATTTCTATTTTCCACAACAATCACGCTCTGTTGTTAGTTATGCGGTACTTGCCTATGCATTTATGCCGGCATTGGCAAATGCATTGGGCGGACTTATCACTAGCCATCTATCGTGGATTGATTGTTTCTATTTCTATCTACTATATGGCCTCATAATTTTTATTACGATGATATGTTTACCCGAGACTTTAGTGGAAAAAGATATTAATGCGCTAAAGATAAAACCGATCCTACGCAGTTATTTTCATGCCTTCACTAACGGGCAATTACTATTATTCTCCATGATGTATGGCCTCATGGCTGCATTCATCTATATTATTGCTAGTGGCTCACCTTTTATTGCCATGGATATCATCAAAATGACACCGGCATACTACGGCACATTACTACTTATTGCCTATGGCGGCCAAATTATTGGCGCATTATCTGCTGGCAGACTTAGTAAATTACTATCAGCCTATCAAGTGATCATAATCGGCTACTGCGCCATTATCTTTGGCAGCATACTCATGTTAACAAGCTTTCTACTACATTGGATCAATACTTGGAGTTTAATCTTACCCCTTTTTCTTATAATGATTGGATTGCCAATGACCTATGGCAGTGTCACCACGATGGCCTTGATGAACTACCCAGACAAAGCAACAGGTTCTGCCATCATGAGTTTTATTACTATGTTGATCGCGCTGCTTTTCACATTTATTTTAACATTACTACCAAACCAAAACCCACTTGTGATGCCGTCACTTTTCCTCACTATTCTAGTAATCGCTATTATTGCCTTCATTCATGCTAAACAGCGCTTCCCCGATGTTGGTAAAGAGAAAAAGTAACGGACAATCTAACCAACTAGCATTTTAATCCCGACAATAACCAATAGCAGGCCATACAGACAACGTAGAATATTTTGTGAAATAGCATGGGCGATTTTTGCGCCTAACGGTGCTGAGATCGCCCCGGCAATCATGATCGGAAAGAATAACGCCCAATTAACATAACCACTGCTATACTTCGGCAATCCCGGTTGATGCCAACCTTGAATAATAAACATAATAGTAATACCAACTGCCATTGCCGTTCCTACCACTACTGAACTTCCCACTGCCATACGCATATCCAATCCCACCTTTCTAAAGAAAGGTACTGAAAAAGGATTAACACCCATCAAACTGCCAGTTATCCCAATAAGAAATCCCATCAATGCTAATAAAAAATGCGGGCACTTTTCCAATGCTTTCTTTTCTGCTCGAGTTAACAGGGTATATAATCCCAACAGTAGTGAAATCAGACCAAATATCACCATTAAAATACGACTGGATAAATTACTCGCCAAAATAGCACCGACTATGATACCGATAATAAGACCACTCGCCATCCTGTACAGGTAGGACCACATGACAGCATTGCGGCGCTGATGGCTATAGCTTGCAACTAGCCCCATGACAACAATAGCCGCCACTGTTGTGCCAATGGCAACATGCATAATCAATGCTTGATTAACCTGTTCCGCCTGTAGAATGACAACCAGTGCCGGCACTAGGACCAAGCCAATACCACCTCCTAGCAAACCAGAGATGATACCTGCCAGGACCGCTGCAATAAATACTAATAATACTATTTCCAACTCTATTTTCTCGTGAAACCGTTCAGAAAAAACACTTTAGTATTATACTACTATTTACTCAATTATATATCTATTGTTGCATGAATAGGATGGAAAATCATCATCTTCATCACTACTACTGCTACTGCCACCTATGTTATCATAAAGCTCAGGAACCTGATGAAAAGAGGCTCTATTGGGAAAATTTCTTTTACCATTTTTAACCTTATCACTTTTAACTGTATTACTTTTAATGTTAGTACTTTTAACCATATTAAAAAAATAATTGTCATACACAATATTATCTAAAATTCCTTTCTTCCTGGAAAACCTTAATAAGTCTTCATTAGCAATTGGAAGATTACATACTCTATAAGGTGTCACTGCCATGACAAGCGATGGAAGCAGTACTCTTTTTACTTCGTTCGAAACAAAACTATCTTTTTGCAACAACTGATCAACAAGATAAACCAGATTAAGAATAGCTTCTACTGCCCATGGATATTTTTTTCCGTGACATTCATAGTAATTACTAAATTTCCTCATAAACTTCTTATAATTCCCATAAAACTCTATACTATCATCTGACTCATTCAGGTCCAAAATCAAGTCAAAATCAGAAATCACGGCAAGACTACAAGGCGTGACAAAAATATTTTTCTTAAACGGATCAACAAAAATTCTGTTATACCAGATAAAAAGCTTTATTATAATATGAACAAACTCTTTATCTTCTGGCTCCCTTCCAGAAAGAAGCGGCATCAGCAATCCATCTTCATAAGTCATTACATCAACTTTCTTACTATTAACAATGCCTGATATTCTTTCACCACGCTCTGATGCATTCATCCGTTTCTCAATTGGCGTGCCGATCACTTCACCATCGATATCCGTCTTTTGCACTTTGTATGCTAGATTATTGTCATAGGTTTTCTTTTTACGCCACTCGAGTGGTGGTGTTCTCATTAAATAAACCACATTGTAACCACCACGACCAATACACGGCAGCGGTAGCTTCCCACCTGGCTGAATTTCGATGTATTCTTTAGCTTTCTTCATCAGCTTTTCAGTATTTCCTTTACCTAAAAGCACATGCTGATTAGAGAACTGCTGTTTTTCTAGTTCCTTAATAAAATTAAGGCTTACTATCTTTTTTTTCTTATACTGATTATCGCAACAGAAACCAATGTAATAACCACTATTCAGGCGAATAAAAACAATCCGCCTTAATTTCTCAACCTCTTTTTTTGCTTTACTGACGGGATGACTAGTCATAAAGAATGTACTGTAATAATACATGATTGAAATACTCCATTTTTTTAACTGTGACAGATAGCGTCCATTCCCCATAAATATTCTGCTTGCAGAATAATAAAAGCGATTGTATAGGATTTAATTTCCATGATCAATGAGGCACCCAGACAGGAAAATAAAATATCCTACAATAATACTGCCCTTATCAATAAATTCTGCTATCATAATCCAATAGGACAAATAAAAAGCGTAATGACGATGAGAATTGTATGGCGGCCATTGATAGGAATCTTGTTGATACTACTACTATCAACAACCATTGTATCAGCAGCAACCTGGCAACCAGAGAATATCGTTGTTTTTGGCGACAGCCTATCTGACAATGGCAATGAATATGCTAAATATAAAACGCCTGCATCACCGCCCTACTGGAACGGTCGCTTTAGTAATGGTCCCGTATGGATAGAGTATCTTGCCTTCTTCTACCATTTTATCCCCAGCCCTCTTGATAACCCTAACTATAAACGCGACCAGCGCTTACGTAACTATGCCTTTGGCGGCGCAGTCGTAT
>JANQHY010000218.1 GCA_028282395.1 Gammaproteobacteria bacterium | reverse complement strand
GCAAGCGGGGCAAACTTTTGGGAAAAGTTACTCACCGCTTGCATGGATAAAGTTACCCACATATCCACACTATAGTCTACGCGCTACAAAGGGGCGCTCCGTCTCCGTGTGGATATGTGGATAACTTTACTGTGTTTATATTGAAAGATATTGTGTGAAAAATGTACCTTAAAATAGGTAGATTATGCGTGTCATTACGTTTATGACTTGATATAGCGATCAACAAATGATTTTGGCGATATTACTTCAATATTGCGATAACCTGAACAATGTAAAAGTAGTTTATCTCCACTAATAATAATACTTGTCTCTGTTGAAATAGCGCAAGAGATGAATTTATCATCATCTTCATCTTTGCATACGGTGTGTGGTAATATTGAGGGCATTACCCATTCTGCTTGTATTTTAAACAAATTAATTATTATTGCCCAATGATCTTAGTACTCTTTAGTATTCATCCTGAAGCTATAATGTTAGTGACTAGGACAATTTTTATTTTTTAGCGCGTGATTTTTTAACAGCTTTGTCAATATCAACTCTCTTTGCTCCCGCTTTTCTTGCAGCCTTTCTTGCTTCGGTCAACAGTGATTTTACTTCTCCTACGGAGGGTGGCTGTATAGTTTTCAGTATGACCGCATCGTGACTACCAATTACGATGAATTGTGCGCCCGCAGATAGTCCTAACTCCTGTCGTATATCTTCTGGAATAACAATCTGCCCCTTTGAAGACATCTTTGTTGTTGATATATTCATGATTTTTGGCATTTAGTATAATCTTACTAGTAAGAATATTACACTATACTCTTATAGTCGAGAGTCTTCTAGTTTTCACATAAATGACGCAGAGCGTGGGGAGTGATTCGCTATTCAGCGAATCACGATCATGCCCTTAGTGCGAATAGCTTTAGTGGCATCTTTTCCATTATTATCCGGCAGTCAAATGTTCATATAGATTAGATATCTCGTCATTTTCCAATTGTTTGTCATCTAATTCATTATTAACACAATATTCTAACTGTTGGAAAAAGCCGATTGGATTGTGATTAGGCAGGCATTGTTGATTCTGGTTAATATTATTGAATAATCTATCATTCTTCATGATATGAAGAATATATATCCAGCCGAAAATAGTACCGCTACCCACTAAGAGAGATACTAAAGACTCAATAAAACTCATACCATTGTCAGGCTGATGTTGATCCTGATGAAATCTATTATACATATTCGATGCAGCTACCAATAAAATACCAGTAAGAAAATTCCCAGAAAATAATTCGATAAAGCCTGCTGTCAAAGTCAATAGTGTTGTCCCATCGACAACGTTATCGTTGGTTTTTCTAAGAAGCCCAAAATACTCTGTGGCAATTATCAGAGCATAAAAGCTTGCCGTTGTGCCAGGAAAAAAGAATTCACTTCTACTCCCTTCAGGAATGGCGGTATAGACTAGCGGCGGCAGTGTAATAAGTACTGCGCGGGCAGGACGTAACTTCTTACAAATATATTGACACCCACTTTGCATGACTTTCCCCCCCTTAAATATCTGTCTATTATATTAGACACATGGATTGCAATAGATTAAATATTTTTATGGTAATCTAATTTTAGTTACTTAACTATAGGAAAATATTAGACATAATTTGTCATGAATTATTTAAGCATTATTTATGGTAAAAATAGATAGATTAGTGTACTAATCTCTCATCATCGAAGACAAAATGTTTCCCTGTGAAGCCGGAAGCTAAATCCATTGCTAAAAAACTCACCGCTGAGGCAATTTCTTCAGGTGTCGCTATCATCCTCTTGAGTGGAATTCTTTTAGGATGAAGTCCCAATTCCTTATCGTAGTAGGCAAGCTTTGGCGCGATACAATTAACACGGATATTATCCTTTTCCCATTCTAACGCAAGTTTTTTGGCCAGCGCGATAGTGGCATTTTGTATCGCGCCTTTTACATGATCAAATTTCTGGTTCGGTATGGCTTCGTGGCCATGAATTGATGCAATGTTAATAACACTAGCTCCTTTTTTGCTCTTTTTAAGTAATGGGTAGAATTTTTCACACATTTGGAACATTCCACCAAGATTCATCTGTATGCTTTCACTATAGGCTTTATCGTCAATTTTCCCCTCGTTTTTGTTAAAAGTCATTCCAGCCCCATTCACTAAAATATCTACGGGCTTTTCAGGTAGACGTTCCTGATATTCACTGAAAATACCCTGTGCAGCATTTGGTAGAGATAAATCTGCACAAATACCATGAATTTCTTTCCCTTTCTGGCGGTAGTATTGCGTTTTTGCCTTGATGTCTTCTGTTGTTCTAGCAACTATAGTGATATTGCTTACGCCAAAATCTATTAGCATTTGCGTGATTGCCATGCCAAAGGCATTAGCCGCGCCAGTAATGAGTGCATATTTACCGTTCAATATGGCCATTCTTCCTCCCCATTTTTCATAAAGCTCCTGTCGCTGTCATCCCTTAATTTTATTCTAAGAGATGGTGTCTATGAGTATCTATTAAATAGCATCATGGTAGCAGTTCTGTGCTGAACTACTATCCATTATAATAGTTTTAAGCATGAAAATAAATTCTATCAAATAGATAAGAGGTCATTAACCTACTACATTATCTGCACATCTTAGTTAAATAACGTTTATCGAGAACATTCTATTAAATATAGAATATCTCACAGTAGTTCCCCCTTTTTTCTCTGGCTGCTATCTAACTGTAATATTATTATCATAATAACTTTATTACAGTAATAAAGTTACACTATTAATTTAAGATAGGAGAATAGTTATGACAGATAACGTAAATCAAGAGGCAACAACCTCTCCTTATCAAAAGTATTGTGATAAGCGACATGACTTTGAGTATGATAATAAGCGGTTGCCGAATTTTAGCGAAATGAGAGATGCGTATGGCGGATCAAATTCAACTGTAAAGAAATTCAATCAGAATTTTGATAAGAACGCGGTAAAAGACATTGAAGAGAACATGACTGACTTCTTCAAGCAAGCTTTGGCAATGCAAATACGCATAGCTACCTATGAACTCCAGAAAACTCTCTTAGAGCAAAAGCAAGAAAATACTGAAGTTAAAGATAAAAATCAATCTCTTATGGATTTAGTAAGCAAGCTTGGCAAGGAATTAGAAGCAAAGCAAGCGGAATTTTTGGAGTGTGAGCAGTTGCGGAGAATTGAGTCTAATAAAGCACAGCAACGGGAAGCTGACCTAAACGAACAGTTGCAAAGAGAGCAGCAGCATTCTAAAGAATTACAGAAATCTTTGGAAATATCACGGACAGAATTAGCAAAAATTAAGCTATCTATTGAGCATTCGGATAAATTGTCAAGAAAATGTGAAAAGGACTTAATAGAAATGCAGAAAAAACTTGATATTTCGGCAAAAGACAAAAATGAAGCAGAGAAAAATGCAGAAGTGGCTATTGCACAGCGTGACATTTTTAAAGAGCAAATTGATAAAATTTCTGGCCAGATCACTACTTTGGAAGAGAAATATAATCAGATTATAGAAGAAAACAAGAAGTTAAGCGAAGATTGTCACGAAGCAAAAATAGTAGTGGCTAAACTCGGATATGGCCATAATAGTGCTTCAAATATGATACCGGAAGAAGAGCGTTAACTACATAACACTTAGTATAAAATATGGTATTAAATCACAATATAGGTGCAATTTTATGACTCCACACGAATTTAACTTAATAGGCAAACGACTATTTGGGGATCGTTGGAAAACCCCTTTGGCAAAAAAATTAGGTTATCAACGCGAAACGATATCTATATGGTCAAAAGGAAAGCGCCCTATTCCTCCAGTGGTTCCTTTGGCACTCCAAGGTTTATTAGCCGAGCAGCTATCTTCTCCTATTCCGTATAAAGAGAAGCGCCACAATGCCATTGGTAACAGCATACTACTGGGTAATGCAGCCGTACTTATTCATGGGGATGCGACTAAAATTTACTTGGTTGATTACTTCAAGGGCTTATCGTGCTAAAAGAGCAATGCAGATACACTTTTAATTGATCCCGTTTGGCCAAATGCTATAGGAACACTTAGTGGCGCACATGATCCTTATCAGCTCTTTTTGGAGGTTATGTCTAATGCTAGCCGCAGCTTGAAACCAAATGGGAGAATTATTGTACAATTGCGCTGTGACAGTGACCCTCGATTTTTGTATGCGGTTTCCAAGCAATATCCTTTTATTCGTTTAGCATTGCTTCCCTATGCTATTCCTAGCCCGCGTGGACGAGTTCTTATTTCTGGCGATATTGCCTACCTTTTTGGTAGTCCGCCAAAATCTCGTTATGGTAGTCGGGTATTAGCAGGAGAAATTCATAAAGATTTCGCACCGAAAGCACAACCAAATAAAAACACTATGCACCTTTGTCCAAGGAGTTTAACGCATGTTGAGTGGTTGATTGAAAAGTATTCTGATCCTGGTGATATTATCATTGATCCTTGTATGGGAAGTGGAACAACAGGTATCGCCGCGTTAAATCGTGGCAGGAAG
>JANQHY010000190.1 GCA_028282395.1 Gammaproteobacteria bacterium | reverse complement strand
GATCGCCACTCGTTATGCAAAAAATGCCAATTCGTTCCTTGCGGCAGTACAATTTAGGGCCATGATGATGTGGTGTATAATTTGACGACACCCTCTAGTTGCCACCCCACAAATGCATGAGCCTCAATTCGAGCGCTGCGTGATTTATATCTGTCAGCATGACGCCAGCGGTGCCATGGGTCTTGTGGTGAACCGCTCTACCAATGCTAAATTGTCGGAGATTTTCTCCCAACTGGAAATTGAGTTTTCACAATCAAAGCACTTAAACGATCCGGTGTTTGCCGGCGGCCCGGTGCATCCGGAAAATGGGTTTGTCCTACATCGGCCTGTTGGGGAATGGAAAAGCTCCATGGTCGTTACGGATAATATTGCAGTAACCACCTCAAAAGATATTTTAGAAGCATTAGCGCAAAACCATGGTCCACAGGAATGTATTATCAGCTTGGGCTATGCCGGGTGGGACCAAAACCAACTTGAATCAGAAATTAGCCGCAATGATTGGTTCGTCGTGCACGGTGATGAAACCTTGATTTTTGATATCCCGGTGGAAGAGCGCTTTGAAAATGATGGGAATCTCTGATTTAAGCAAGCTATCTCTGTTCTCTGGCCATGCCTAGCTCAAAACTCGGCAGTGCGAATCGAATTTGGCACAAATTGCACAACCTTCTTGACGGTAGCTAAATAGACACTCAATATTTATATTTAAATAAGACCTGTGCTCGGAATAGTTAATGACCGGTGCTGATATTACCGTAGTGTTAGGATTTGATTTTGGTTTATCACGCATTGGCATGGCCGTGGGGCAGACTATTACTCAAACGGCTAGCCCGGCAGGAATCCTTACAGCCAAAAGTGGTGAACCCAACTGGGACGAAATTGCTAAAGCCATTCGCCGCTGGAAACCACAATTATTATTGGTGGGATTACCGCTCAATGCCGACGCCAGTAATAGTGAGATTGGCCAGCAGGCAAAAAAATTTGCCAATGCTCTGGAGCAATTCAATCTGCCGATACAGTTAGTTGATGAACGCTACAGTACGCGAGAGGCTCGCTGGAAATTAGAAGAACTACACGGTAACCGACAAGGGTTTCGTAAAGTCGATGATATTGCGGCCTGTTTGATTGTCGAAACTTGGCTCAAACATCTAGGTTAAACGCTCTAATTAGTTGCCTGTGCCCCCCTATGCCCTTGAATTTTATGGGCTTTATACAAGAAATGGTACTTTGGAATGTGCAAAGTTACAGGCAACTCAAGCTGGAGCGGGGTTTGCACACGCTAAATGAGCACCAGGCATGTTTGGCCAACGCAGCTAGCACTCAAAAATGGGGTGGTTCACATCAACTAATTAAACTGTCTTTTCCAATACATCAGCACCTGCAGGCCGCCACTTGACATATTTTTAAGGATAATCTCGCCATTAACTTGGTGAATGAGTTCTGCAACGATGGCCAGGCCAAGACCAACCCCACCTCCAAAGCGGGATTTACTTTGATTTTTTGCTTGAAAATGCCTTTGAAATAAGTGCTCAATATCACTTTCCGGAATGCCTGGGCCATTATCTTCAATACGTAAGAAAATCCTATCATGGCTCTGCTCAAGGTAAATATCGACTCGAGTGGCAAATCGTAGTGCATTGTTAATTAAGTTGTTGAGGATACGTTTGTAAATATTAATGCGCCCTAACAATAGAATACGGGCTTTAGGGGCTGATCTATAATGAACCTGCTTACCTAGTTCATGGTAATCTTGGGTCACTGTTTCAATAATAGAATTAATATCGACCTTGCCTAACTCCAGGTCACCCAATTTAGAAAACTCGACAATGTCAGAAACCATATGCTCCATCTCTGAGAGATCATCTAAATTTTTCTGTATCAGCTCCTTTTCCTGAACACCCACCAGCATACGCTCAGTGCGAAACTTCATCCGAGTAATGGGTGTGCGAATATCATGTGAAAAAGACTCAATGAGATGGATGCGCGTATTAGACAGATCATTAACACGTTGCATCATCGCTTGCATTAAGTTTGAAGGGCCCGAAATAACATTGAAGTAGGAAGAACTATTTTGAGGAATACCCAGGTTACTGGCAATTTGTGAAATATAGCGAGTAATTTTGTGAGTTTTGTAAATCAGTATGACGGAAATTAACAACAGCATCACCACAAACAAAGAAAATACCAACTCACTAACAACATTAAAAAGGTAATAGGCAAGGTTAGGCTTAAGCCTTATATTAAGCCACATGCCTGGCTTGATAAAAATAGAAAACGTCTTATCACTAATCTTATGTGCCAGAATATAGTTTTCAATCTCTTTAATATCATCGGATTGTAAAGCCGGTCGATAAAGCGGGTGTTGCGTTAGCGTTAAGTGAATATGGAAACGTTGTATCGCAATGTTAGTGAAAGAAGGAGAAGACATACTATCAATGAAGATAGGGCTGGGTGTGCTTCTACCAAATTTGACGATATCGATAACCGACCAGACTACCTGGCGCTCAATAGGTTCATTAACACTTGCAAAAATTCTTAACGATGAGGTGATCAGTAAGGTCACCATCGTTATTACAATACAGGCGATAACCCCTAAAAATGCGTAAGCTTGCCAAGACTTTCTACTCATTAGTTAAACAAAGCTTCTTTGTCTACTTTTACGGTTAGCATATAGCCTTGGCCATGAACGGTTTTTATCACCGGTAGCCCCGTATCTGTTTGTAATTTTTTACGTAACAAGCTGACCCTTACGTCAATAGATCGATCAAACACGTCACGATGGCGATTTTGTGTATACTCGACCAAATAATCACGGCTGAGAACACGATTCGGATGTTCCAAAAAAGCAATAAGCAATTTATAGTCTGCAGAAGATAAATCAACCTCTACATCGTCCGGTGAGGTTAAACAAAATGTTGCTGTATTCAACGACCACCCGGCAAAATGATACACAGCATTTTTCAACGCTTTAGAATCCCCTACGTTAATGCGTTTATGAATTGCCTCTATACGGGCCGTCAGTTCATTAACGTTAAACGGTTTGACCATAAAGTCA
>JANQHY010000189.1 GCA_028282395.1 Gammaproteobacteria bacterium | reverse complement strand
CTATTTATGTTTGCGGCAGCCATTACGCTACGTTATCGTCAACCGAATGTTAAGCGCCATTTCACTATCCCCGGTGGCAAAATGGGCATGTGGCTAATCGCTGGATTAGGCTTTATCACCTCATTGGTGACCCTTGGCATCAGCTTTATTCCGCCAGCTCAAATTGCTGTCGGCAATACCACAAAATATGAAACGATTTTAATCATTGGCGTTATTATTGGCCTAGTTCTGCCACTGTGGATCTATCGCCAAAGCAAAACGCATTAATCACCGCTTTTATACTGACCAAGATGGTGCAATGAAATTATGCATCAACCGTTTCTGTTTGCGGCACAAGTATGTTGGGTAACTCACTAATATGATCAATCAAATGTGTTGGTGTCTGGCCAAGCAAAAGCTCTCTCGCATGGAATCCATAAGTTGCGGCAACACTGTCGATACCTGCCCGATTGGCCATACCGATATCGTATTCGGTATCGCCGATCATAATCGCATCGCTAGCTGCAACATCGACCTCGATAAGAATCTCTTCCAACATCTGTGGATGGGGTTTCGAATGCGCTTCATCGCCACAACGGGTTGCATCAAAAAAATCGGTTAACCCAAAAGCGACTAGATCACGCTGAAATGGTTGGCGCATTTTAGCCGTTGCCACTGCAATCGAGTAGCCTGCAGTTTTTAACGTTTGCAGTACTGCGCGCGCGCCATCAAAGAGTGCTGGCAACTGCTCATTGGGATCGTCAAGATGGCCGCGATAGCAGGTGACAAATCTCTCAACCTCAGGGCGACTGAGGTGACCAAACAGACGGTTAATCGCCGCATCAAAACTTAGGCCGACAACCTTACGAATGTCGCTATCACTCGGAATGGGTACATTTACCTCTTGTGCCGAGCGCTTGGTCTGCTGAACAATATAGTCCGCTGAGTCATATAACGTTCCATCCCAATCAAAAATAATCAATTTATAATGCATGTTCACCACCTCCGTCCTGAAGTATACGCGCAATGTCAACTTTCTGTCCAGCCACAACGTGCTTCTCTTTCTCCTTATAATAATCATAGTATAGGCAGCGAGAACTCGGCGAGTTGCTATATAGACAGGGTTGCATTATGAGGGGAAAACCTTACAATAAAGCCAGCTTTTCAGAGTGATAGAATCATGACAACCGCCACAACAGATTGCACCTATCAACCCCTTGCGGCACGAATGCGCCCAAAGACACTCGAACAATTTATCGGCCAAAGGCATCTGACTGGTGAAAACAAACCACTATGGGCAGCCATCAACAAATCAGCACTACATTCGATGATTCTGTGGGGGCCACCTGGCAGTGGCAAAACCACATTGGCCAAACTCATTGCCAACCATAGCCGCGCCCGTTTTGAATCGATTTCTGCTGTACTTGCTGGTGTCAAAGATATTCGCGCTGTCGTTGCTCGCGCCAAAGAGGCATTAACAACAGAACCGGCACAACCCACTATCCTGTTTACTGATGAGGTTCACCGTTTCAATAAAAGCCAGCAGGATGCTTTTCTGCCACATGTTGAGGATGGTACATTAATTTTTATTGGCGCAACAACAGAGAACCCATCGTTTGCGCTTAATAATGCACTACTGTCACGGACACGCATCTATATCCTTAAAGCACTTCAACATGATGAACTAAAACAGCTTCTCGATCAGGCATTGCATGACAATAACAGCGGTCTTGGTAACCAGCAATTGTCATTAACCGCAGAAGCCGAACAGCTTCTTATTGCTAGCGCTGATGGTGATGGTCGCCAACTCCTCAACCTGCTTGAGATCGCTGCAGACTTCGCCGAGCAGAACACTATCACAGTCGACCATTTACAGCAGGTCATTGGCCAATCCTGGCGTCGCTTTGATCGTCAGGGTGACTATTTCTATGATCAAATATCTGCACTGCATAAATCGATTCGTGGTTCAGCACCTGATGCAGCGCTTTACTGGCTAGCACGCATGATCGATGGTGGCTGTGATCCTCTCTATATCGCCCGCAGACTATTGCGTCTGGCCTCTGAAGATATTGGTAATGCTGATCCGCGCGCACTACAAATCACACTTGATGCCTGGGAAGTGCAGCAGCGATTAGGGAGCCCTGAAGGGGAACTCGCATTAGCACAGGCAGTTATCTATCTTGCCTGTGCAGCAAAAAGCAACGCAACTTACTGCGCCTTCAATGCTGCACTGGAGGTTGCACGACGTTCCGGTTCACTACCTGTGCCACCACATCTTTGTAATGCGCCAACAGCGTTAATGAAGGCGGCCGGTTACAGCAAAGGCTATCGCTATCCTCATGATGAAGCCAACGGCTATGCTGCGGGTGAAAACTATTTTCCGGAGAATTTATCGCAACGGCGCTACTATTATCCTAGTAATCGTGGACTGGAAATTAAGATTAACGACAAACTAGAGAAACTACGCGAACTGGATAAAGAAAAGATAGATAGCAAATAATCTTTCTCACTATCACCCACAAGCCGCGGGACGACGGGGTGTTGGGGCGCAGGATAACGTATTCGATATTGCATGATAGCAGGAAAGCCATAGAATGATGGAAGCAATCGCATAAATTAATGCCTTAAATTATTTCACCAATAGCAACATAAACTCAATAAAATAACTATAAATCAAATATTTAAATTGATTTTCAGACTTGCATGCTGTGATATAATATAAACTTAGTAAGTAGGAAATTATATGCTTTCATGAATAAGTGGTATCGAACATAATTAACAACTCTCCAATAGAAGACTTTTACTGAAAGCTATAACAACTATCTGATTTAAAGAGATAAATTATGTTAGACGCAATCGGTACAGCTACACTGTTTATAAATGGTAGAATGTGGCCCTATCCATACTGGATGTTAAAGCATCTATGGCTGACTGATAAAGAGAAAGAGAAAAATAAGTTCTATTATCAAGATACCTGGCTGTTAAATTGCGACAAGATTGCAAAAAAACTCCCCCATCACGATGTAAAAATTAAGTCCAAAAAGATAGATGGCATTGCATCATAAATATTGATTAGAGAAAATTATAATATGAGTATATTATTTAGAAACCATATTCCTAAATAATTAGGGCATCAAGCTGCTTTTTTATCATCTCGGATGAACGTTATTTTAATATCAATATTAGAAA
>JANQHY010000175.1 GCA_028282395.1 Gammaproteobacteria bacterium | reverse complement strand
CATTATTCCTGGCGACAATAGTATTACCATTAATTTCCGCGAAGCGGCACAACGTGACAAAGCGTTCAAAACATTAGCGGTAAAATTGCGCGAATATAGTTGGCAAAAAAATAACAGCGGCAAACAGTACCAAATGATTGGCCAACTGTCACAACCAGCACTGATCCAGATTCGCCAATACACGATGGAGCAGTCAATTAACAGTTTCAATCGCCGTGTTAATGAACTCGGTATCAGTGAAGCGCAGGTTCAACAACAGGGGATGAATCGTATCTCGATTGAGCTACCGGGGGTAACGGATGCAACGGAAGCACACGATATTTTAGGAAAAACTGCGACTATTGATGTCCACCTGGTCGATATTCACCATGACCTTTCTCAAACGCTAGTATCGGGTAAAGTCCCACCTGGTGATCTATTAATCAAAGATCAATCAGGCCGTTCAGTACTACTCAAAAGTGATGTGGTCCTTTCTGGTGATAGTATTACTAATGCCGTTTCTAGTATCGATCAACGTAGTGGCGAACCCCAAGTTAACGTCACTGTTGCCGGCAGCGCTCAATCAAAACTCTATAACACCACCCGCGCAAATGTGGGTAAACCGATGGCGGTTGTCTACAATGAAACCAAATCAACTAAACAGAAAGTCAACGGTAAAACGGTAATCCGCTATCACAAACATAGTACTGTGATTAGTGTTGCCAATATTCAAGGTGCCTTTGGTGCTAGTTTCCGTGTCACTGGGCTTTCCAGCGGCGAAGCCAAACAGTTAGCACTGTTACTGCGTGCAGGGTCACTGCCCGCTAATGTCACAATCCTCACTGAACAGCAGATTGGCCCAAGCATGGGTAAAGCCAATGTACGACGCGGTAAGCTCTCTATTGAGATTGGCTTCCTGTTAGTGGTGCTATTTATGGCGCTCTACTATCGCACAATGGGGCTCATTGCCGATATCGCACTATTTGTGAACCTGATTCTGATTGTTGCCATTATGTCGCTACTACGCGGCACCATGACATTCCCCGGCATTGCCAGTTTGGTGCTTACCATTGCTATGGCGGTCGATGGCAATGTTCTTATTTTCGAACGTATTCGTGAAGAGCTACGCCGTGGCACCTCGATTCAGGGTGCGATTCATGCTGGCTACGATCGTGCTGCCGTTACCATCGTTGATGCACAATTAACGACATTAATTGCAGCGATCGTTCTGTTTGCTATTGGTGTTGGCCCAATTAAAGGCTTTGCGATAGTCCTCACTATTGGTTTATTCACCTCGATGCTAACCTCAATCACCTATACTCGGGCGATGGTTAACTTCCTTTTCGGTGGCAAAACACTGAAAAAACTACCCATCGGGATTACTGTCAAAAAAGAGAAGAGGTAAATCATCATGGAATTTTTTAAACACAATACGAAAATTAATTTCATGCGGCTGCGCAAGATTACCGCAGTGATTTCTCTGCTACTTTTTATCGTCTCTATTGCCTCACTTGGCGTAAAGGGATTAAACTGGGGACTCGATTTCAGTGGTGGTACACAGGTACACCTCACTTTTCCTAAATCAGTTGACCTCCATCAACTACGTGCAAAACTGGCAAGTGCCGGCTTTGAAAAATCTGAAGTGCAAAGTTATGGCAGTAGCCATGATGCATTAATTACCATTGCCTTAACTGGCAATAAAGAAGAGAGCAGTAAAGATCAGGGGGTGGTGACAAAGGAGGTAACCGGCAAACTTAAACAACTGTTCCCTCAAGCAGAACAGCAAGGCGCTAACGCCATTGGTGCTAAAGTGAGTAAAGAGCTGGCAAATAAAGGTGTTTTGGCGGTACTGGTATCAATGATTCTCATCTCAATCTATATTGCTTTCCGGTTTGAGTACCGTATGGCGATCAGTTCTGCCGTGGCCTTAATTCATGACCCGATTGTCATTCTTGGAATCTTCTCGCTCTTTCATATTGAGTTTGGCCTTAATGCCCTAGCTGCACTCCTAACTGTCATTGGTTATTCACTCAATGATACGATTGTGGTTTTTGACCGCGTCAGGGAAAATTTCCGTAAAATGCGCGGCAGTGATGCTGTCGAAGTGGTTAACAGTGCTATCAATCAAACATTATCACGTACGATTATCACTTCAGCAATAACACTAATTGTTGTCTTGGCACTACTGTTCTTTGGTGGCCCCATTATCCGCTCGTTCTCAATCGCCCTGGTGATTGGTATTGTTATCGGCACCTACTCTTCGATTTATGTTGCCGGCGCGCTTGCTGTTGCATTGGGATTAAGTCGTAAAGATCTGCTGCCGCCGGCCAAACCGACTGAAGAGT
Source organism: Gammaproteobacteria bacterium (assembly GCA_028282395.1). Next base: position 141 of record JANQHY010000175.1, on the reverse strand, counting down.
CGTTTCAATAAGGCAATATTTCTACCGCTCCCTATTACGCTTTAGCTTCATACTAAGAATAATCATTATTAGCGTAATAACCATATTAGTTGTCATGACATAGAATAACCCACGCGAAAAACTCTGTTGCGCAAGCTGCTT
>JANQHY010000151.1 GCA_028282395.1 Gammaproteobacteria bacterium | reverse complement strand
GTTCCTCTTTTAACTTGGCAATTGCGCCTAATTTTCCCTGCTGCATCAACAGGCAAATTATATAATTGACAAAAATTTTTGTCAACAGGGTATTTACCGAGCTTACCAAATTAGACCAATAGTTGCACGCATTGTCAATCCCTCTGCGCACGCTTTGACAAGGGAAATATTAGCAATTTTCATTTTACTACTAGTCCGATCTGCATTAGTTCATTACAATGAAAAGGTTTATCGGGTTGATAGATCAACCAACAATGTATTAAAAAGCATTTAACTAAAATAATTAAACGGTGCTCATGAAATCAGGGTCAGAAATATTAGACAATTTATCAAAACGGCTTACACACGCTTTGGAAATCCTTGGCATTTCTCAAGCGGAACTTGCAAGAAAAATCGATGTTAGGCGCCAATCTATTCAGTACCTCTGCTCGAGTGGCATTAACCGCTCAAAATTCTCCTATGATATTGCCGATGCACTTGGCATTGATGTTGATTGGTTACTGACTGGCAAAGGAGAGATGCTATTAAAAAATTCCCAGCAACCGAATCAAAGTAAAAAAGAGCACAAAGTGCCGATATTAGCTTGGAAAGATATTCAATCCTGGCTAACGGGAACCTTGCCACCCCACTGCATTAGTGACTGGACTAGCACCTGTAGTGAATGGAGCAAACTAACCTATGGCCTCTATCTTGAAGATAATGCGATGTTCCCACGATTCGAGCGTGGTGGCATTGTCATTATCAATCCTGAAATCACGCCAAAGCATCGCTGCTTTGTGGTAACACATATCGCAGCAACAGGTGAAATTATATTTCGGCAAATGCTTGAAGAGAATGGCAACAGGGTACTACAGTCTTATAGTAAAAAAGATTATGGACACTCTATTCTATCCCCTCAAGACAAAATCCTTGGATGTTTGATAGAATCAAGATGGTCATGGAATACTAGAGAGGTTTCATTATGATCAGCAAAATTAAAAAGTTTATCTCATCGCTTGCTTATCGCTTTTCAGAACGGAGAAATTTCTACGCTTATAAAGCTGTCGGACAGCGCCAAGATAGTAATGGTGAGACAATTATTATCTATACCTTACTAGGCAAAAGAGATCTCTATGAAATAACTATCAAAGAGCTGATTGAGAATAATGAACTATTAGAGCAATTTCACCCATTTCAAGCAGTAAAATTTGGCTCGATTGCTATCGGTGATCTTCTCTTCTCCCTGCCGCCAGAACAGCGTGAACACCAATATAATCATATTAGAAAACAGATGTTAGAGTCTAATGATCTTGACAATGACCGTCCAGAACCAGCAACGGATTAGCTAAACTGACTAGAAGGAGAGATTTTTATGAACCCACAGAACAATTTCACCTTTTCCAGAGCACAAATTCTACTTACAACGCTCTTCCTCGCGACAAACTTCACTTACTTCACTATGGCCCCACGTATTCTACATATATTTAACCTCTACGAGCCTGGCGGCATTCTAATTTTCCCGTTTACTTTTCTGCTGTCTGATATCATTACTGAAGTTTACTCCTATAAGTACTCACGTTTTCTTATCTGGTGTGTCATCTTAACTTTGGGGATTTTTTCGTTCTTCGCTTGGGTCTCAATGCTGGTTCCAACCGCAGTGCTTAATTACGGTTATAATCACATCTTTTCCAACTACCCACGCCTCTTTTTCAGCATTGCTGTTGCAACATTCTTCAGTTTCTTCATCAATAACTATATTATCGCTAAATTGAAAATCAAAATGAGTGGTAAACATTTCTGGCTGCGCTCACTGATGTCAACATCTGTTGGTCACGCAACGTTCTCGGCCACCTGGGTCATTATCTTCCACTGGCATGAAGTTGGCTCGCTCGTCATCCTGAAGTTAATCGGTTGCATGTACATATGGAAAATGACCTTTGAAGTCGTCGCAACCCCCTTAGCAACCTTTATTTCACACTGGTTAAAAGAGAGAGAAGGGTTTGACCTCTATGATATCAACACTAACTTCAATCCATTTAAGTTGGTTCAATAGTAGGAGAGAATCATATACATGAATGGCAACCTCTACTGTCAATTCCTGCTAAATAAAGAAAACTATCAACCACTTATACATTCGGAAGATGGTACAATATGGCACTACAATACTATAGACGAACAAGTCGCGCGCTACTGTCACTACTTCAATAAGCTGGGAATGAGACCAGGTGATCGCCTGATTCAGCAGACAGAAAAATCCATTGACGCGCTATTAGTTTACTTGTCAGCATTGCGTTGTGGCATCATCTATATTCCATTAAACCCCGCCTTTAAAAAAGAGGAGCTAGCCTATTTTATTACTGATGCCGAACCAACATTGATTGTCTGCACACCTAACAATCGTCAAACTATTGCAACCCTACTGCAGAATGCCAATCTCAAAAGCTATATTGAAACATTAGCAGTTGATGGAGAGGGCTCTTTACAGCAACAGATCCAATCCATGCCAACTACGTTTACCACTCAATACTGCCAGCTTGATGATATCGCTGCTATTCTCTACACTTCCGGCACCACTGGACGTCCTAAAGGGGCTATGTTGTCACATGGTAATTTGATAGCAAACGGCCAAGCACTGAAACAGTGCTGGGGCTTTACTGCTGACGATAACCTTCTGCATGTGCTACCAATTTTTCATTGCCATGGCCTGTTTTTTGCTTGCCACTGTGTACTCTTAAGCGGTGCCAGCATGATCATGTTAGATAAATTCAACGTGGAGCAGATCATTCGTTATCTGCCGGAGAGCAGTGTCATGATGGGGGTACCCACCTACTATACACGTCTCCTAGCAGATAACCGCTTCACTAAAGCATTAACACACCAGATGCGCCTGTTTACCTCGGGCTCAGCACCGTTGACAGAAAAAGTTTTTCATCAGTTCAACCAACGCATCGGCCAAAAAATTCTTGAACGCTATGGCATGACAGAGACCGGCATTAACTGCTCCAACCCTCTAAAGGGTGAACGCATTGCTGGCAGCGTTGGCAAAGCGTTACCCCCCACACAATTACGTCTAGTCAATGATGATGGACAACCGGTACCATCAAATCAGCCAGGTCATATTGAAGTTAAAGGACCGGCACTATTTAAAGGTTATTGGCGCAATCCACAAAAGAGTAGCGCAGCAATGACTCCTGATGGCTTTTTTCGTAGCGGAGATATTGGTAAGCTCAATAACCAAGGCATACTACAAATTATTGGCCGTAATAACGATATGATTATTAGCGGTGGCATGAATGTCTATCCCAAAGAGGTGGAAACTGTCATCGACAGTCTCGATGGCGTTGCAGAATCGGCAGTGATTGGCCTGCCGCACAGTGATTTCGGTGAAGCAGTAACGGCCATTATTGTTACTTCTCCCGGCAGACGATTAGCAGCCGCAGCCATTCTCAAGGAGATTAAAAAGGGGCTTGCCAACTATAAGATACCCAAAAAGATTATTTTTGTTAATCAACTACCGCGTAATAGTATGAGTAAAATACAGAAACAACAATTAAAAAAAACATATCACAATCTTTATAGCTGACAAAAAACTCTTTTTAATCCAGCAAAGTCATTACAAATTTGTAACAAGATTATTCAATAGTTGGTGCAGTCGTTAACTGCGAAAGCTCTATATCACTAACGGATGGACTATTTTGGCTGCTTTTAGAAAGAAAATTGATATAAAAAAATTCAAGTGGCCCAATACGACTTTTTATTGCCAGCAGAAACAGTCCTTTTAGTAGCTTCTGGTTCCTCCCTTTACATGCTTGGCATACCTTATCAAGATCACTATCGCTATTAACGACATTTCTTAAGCGAATCCCTTTTTCAATTAATATTTTTAAAAAATATTGTTGTGACTTCTTATCAAAAGCACTTAACAGCTGACAAAAATCCTTATTATTTAAAATAAACCCAACAAATTTATCCTCATTTGAAACAATGGAATGAATAATGTCAATCTTTCCATCATAACTACAACAACGAATAACTTGGCACAGCTTATCAACATTTTTACAAAATCGGTAAATGCCATTACTATAGCGATAGATATTGTGAACAATTTCCTCATTAACCTCATGGTTATAACGTTCAAGAATATTTATAAGATTATTAAAAGAGCTATCAATACATCCAGGAACCTCAATGGTAGCAAAGAAATTATAGTATAGTGGCGAACAGTATCGCCCAAGTATTAGTTTCTGCGCTTCAGGACAGCAAACTGCCAGCAAATCATTTAAATCATCCAGATTAATAATTCGATTGGCATAATTAATTCCAGAAGAGGCCGAACCACTTGCTGAAATTAATTTATCATTAATCCCTTGGTACCAGAAGGGGTTAAATGTTCCTTTATAAAAAAAATATTGTTGTGAGTTGTTATCACAACAAGAAATCAATTTCAGAGCAAGTTGGCGCCGCGGCACTGTTATATTAGTCAAAATAGCCTTAAGCAAATTTTCCAAGTCCTCCTTTTTAACAAATCCTGCTGGCCGCATTAGAGGCAACATAGTGAAAATCATGAAAATTACATCAACAGGGAGCACATCGTTATGCGCCACTGATAGTTGAAACGCCTTAGAAGCTCTAATATGCTTTTCATCAGATCCAATTAATATGTCAACAATTGGCTGCACCATAGTTAGATAGTACTCTTCGGCTAGATTTTTTGGAATGGTTTGCAATAGTCGAGAAAGCTGATGACTATTCTTAATTGCCTGTGCAACGGTTTCAATAATTAGCCACCTAGCTCGTTTGTCAGTTGTCGCTAGAAACAGCTTCGTTATTTTCACACCGATATTGTTGCTAGAAAAGGTATTTTTTATCAACTGGCGCAGTCTTTTTGTGGTAAATGAATTAATTAAATTCACATGATCATCAACATCTGCATCTTCAATGATGACAATAAAGCGCTCTAATTCCTTAATCTCTTTTCCCCACTCACCCTTTTTACTCCTTTTTACCAATTGTCGCCAATCAACATTTTTATCGTCACGGTTTTTATCTACTTTACTATAAACAGTTAACATAATATCTCCTCTTATTAACAATCAGATGGTTTCACTTAGCCGCAATAGCAAAATCTTGCAACGGAGCCTAACACAGGCTAGCTGTTGATAAAGTACTACTTTTTGTGAAATAAATGCGGGATTAATTGATATTGTTAATTCCAATACAACAAACAAGTTGTTTACAATAAGAACTTTTCCACATATAAGCTACTGTAGGGCACTTAACTCGTGCTAATTGATAAAAAATATTGTACAATTACAGGGTTTGAAAAAGAATGTGATGAGACAAATAAATGATATTAAAAAAACTCCCGCTCTGGTCATTAGCGGTATTCCTGACCATATTAGCTAGCAATACCTCTGCAGAAACGTGCCCTGACTTTAATCAGATGACGTTTAAAACGCTTGCTGCTTATAACAAATATAAGAATACCGTCAAACCCTGCTACATAATGCCAGAAATTTCAGAGAAAACAGCGCATTTTCCGATTACATTTCACAGTACTCAATCGATTGATATTTCAACCCACGCATCCCTAACTAAACATCCTCCTTTTGCTGGCGATAAGGTCATTTGCCATGTCTCATGGCAAGATAAAAACCGTGTTGTACCAGCACAAGTGATTCTTAACGAAAAAGTAAAAACCACTTCTAAGGATTGGCACTATGCAAACAAACATAAAGCATCATGCACTGCGCCATCTTTAGCAAAACATTGCTGCACATTCTCTCAATAGAAGAACGTTAGAGAGTACTTTAGTAGAATAATCCCATTACCCAGTCAGTTATGCAATAATTATGCCGTTTTCGCATACTCCCAATACCGTCGTCCCGCGCCCCTGCCGTCGCGGGACGACGATGAGGTAGGCCGCAATACAAACGATGAGATTAATGCGCGACAACCTTAGTCGGCACTGTAAACTACCGATGAAGGAGAAAATAAGGACAAGGTACAGAATGATGGTTTTGGGAGTAGTGAGAAGAATCCTAATGCCGATTATGTTACCATCATATCTTTAACAGCAGGCGTAATTTCATTATCGTTACGTTTGTCATAATTGACATCGGCATCGGCATCGACACCAGCACTATGATCAAGTCCTCCATCCATATTATTAGCAGGAATTTTTGAATCATCTATTACCGAACCATGTTCGATCTTCGCTAATTCTATATTCTCTCTCTTGTAACTGTCTTTCCTAAAAAACCGGCAACTCGACTTTACACTACGTTGCCAACTCTTTGGCAAATGATCCCAAATAAACAGGCCAAGTGCGAATGTCAGCATAACACCCATTATTACGCCAAGTGTAACTGGGTTGCTGACCCCAGCAATCATCATCAAACCAACAAACGCTCCCATCAGTGCTGTTTTTATCATCTGCAACCCCAAGCGCACCATTGTCTGAGCATGTGCTCTTCTCTCATCATGGTCGTCTGATTTACATAACTTATACCAAGTTCTGCAGAATTTAGTAAAATCTCCAAGGAATTGAAATCCCAAATGAATAAGAAACAGTCCAGGAAGTAGTAGTAACCCTGAACCTGCCATTGTTGCTGTTTGTGCACCACTCTTCAAAAGAGCAGCGGCAATGGCCCAATCAACAGCAATTGTTTCACCCAACTTCAGTAGCCAATTCCATACTAAAAGCACTTGATCTGTTCGGTTATTTTCATTTTTTAGGCTTTCATACGTCTGAGCTGTATAGAGAAAAAATCCAATCGTTGCAGCTATGGCAATTCCACCAAAAAATATATACTTGAGTGCCGGCGTAGCAAATACTGTATTTAGTCCATTAGTTGTATTATTAAAAATAACATCCTTCTCAAAAAAGCCGGTAAAACCAAATTCAGCATCTGCCACAAACAAGTGAAATAGATTCGTTAATAAACTATTATGAGAATAGTAGTTTAGCATAGTTGAATAGAGCTTTTGCTGGTCATGAATACCGCAATGGCTTAATTTCTCTTCTAAGTCTCTTAGATTATCATCTAGATTAGCTTTTTCATTGAAAGAAGCTGTTTCCCATTGCTTTCTCAAACCATAATATAGATCGATTAGAGCAACTAAATCATCTATAGAAGCAACTTTGGGTGGTTCAAATACGACATCTTGACTATCACTTTCGCGCTTTTTTTTGTTTGATAGGGAAATTATATGGGCGCTACTATCTTTTTTATATTGGCTGTCAGTAACGTTTGTTAGCGTTAGTGAAGCATCTAAGTCACCACCGCCCTTTTCACCCCCGTCATCTTTATCACTTTCAGAAACAATAGAAATGACTTTTCTATTATCATTTTCAACAGGCTTATCTGGGAAAATTGCATTTTTGATAAGCTTCCCAACTGATCCTGTTCCGGGGCCGAGAAGAGTCCAAGTTCGCTTTAAATACCAATAATCAGCAATACCAGTCGAATTCCAAAGATTCTTTCTTCTAGCATCTGGACCGACACCCGACCCTTTTAGGGTTTTAACATGTCGTGATGAGAGTTCATTATCTGCCGCCATTTCCTGCCCCAAACCAAATTTTTTTAAATAGCAGACGCCTGCATTGATAGCAATGCGTGCTTTTTAATGAGATTTTTATACCGTCTTTACATTATACAGGAAAACTTACAAAATGCAATAATTAAAGCGATATGGCGGCTAATAATCTACCTGCGAAAACATAATAAATAGATTAACATGGCAATAAAAGTTAGACTACTGAGTATGATCATTACTACGGCTAATGGTAATGCTGTTTGGTTAATCACTATCCCCATGATAAAGCTCACAAATGCTGCGATAACATAGCGCACTAGTCCAGCTAATGATGATGCAAGTCCAGTATAATCAACAACGTGACTCAAAGCACACGCAGTCAACTCCGGCAGAAGCAATCCTACACCATAACAGACAGCAATAGAGGGCACCATAACATGCCATATAGAGTGTGGTGCCATACTAATAGCAATATACATTCCTATTGATGCAGATAAGGTTAGAACAAGTCCTACAGAAATGATAACACTTTGATTGACTCCAATACTCTTTAATCTATGCAGTGATAAACTGCCGAAAATTAATGAACAAGCAGTGACAGAGAAAAAATAACCGAATAGTTTTGTTGGTAAATGATAAATTTTTATATAAATAAATGATGCCGAAGAGATAAAAGAGAATAGCACACTAAAATTAGTACTAATCGCAATAACCGCCAACAAAAAAGGCAGAAATTTGAATTGGCTAACATAGGCACTAAACAATTGATTTACTGGTAGTGGCTTCCTACCGGCACGTGGATGACTCTCTGTCAGAAAACAGCTGGCAATTACCAACAATAGGCCATACAGTGCAAGAAAGTAAAAGATCGCATGCCAATTGATATGCACTAACAGATAACTACCAACAATCGGTGCTACAATCGGCGTTAAGATCATGATACTGGTGATAATACTCAGAATCTTCGCCATCTCTCTAGACTCGGGAAAGAAGTCTCTAACCATTGCCAATGCCATCACAATACCAGAACAGGCGCCTATTGCTTGCAGCAATCTGGCGAAAATCAACATCTCAAGGCTACTACTCCAGGCACAGAGCAGTGATGCAACGACATAAATAGATATTCCGATCAGTACCACCGGTTTCCTGCCAATCCGATCGGAAAGTGGCCCCCAAAACAGTTGTGCTAAGGCAAAACCGATAAAAAATAACGATAAAGTTAATTGAACATTTGCCATCGAGGTGGCAAATAGCCGCTGTATCGTCGGCATTGCTGCTAAATAGGCATCAGTAGAAAAAGCCGCAAAGGCACTTAATGCCGCCAGGTAGACAATCAACGACAGTTTTTTTGTACGTGCGTTTAAATAAGTCAAGATTCACCTCACTATTTACTATAATGCAGTGCATTATAACGCAATGCTTTATAAAGTCAAGTGTTGACGGGTTCAGGGCAACTATTAGGGCATGGCTTTGCACTACCTTGAGGTTGTAACTGTTGACAATAGGTCTCTTTAACAAAGAAGCAAGAGAGCATCAAACCGATACCTGCAGCAATTGGAAGTATAGTAAAAGCAAACAGATAGTTGCTAATAGAGTAATCCGGCACCCCCTGCGCCATTGTGCCATGCCAATGAAGAAATAACAGATAGCCGACAAGGGGCTGGGCTACGCCACCACCAATTATTGCCGCCATGTTATTAATCCCTGAAGCGGTAGCAAACAGACTCTCTGGCACAATATCTTTGACTAAACCGAAAGATAACGACTGCACTGACACCGATAACCCTAATAAAATCAATGCCAATGCCGTTACCCAGATTGGCAATGATGGCGCCAATAGCAGTAACACCGCACCTATCACAGCAAAAAGAAAACAGATAATAAATAGTCGCCGCCGCCGTGAAATATAGTTGGAGTACCAACCAATAAATGGGCTGCCTAATGCTAAGGCAAACCAAAATAGTGAAACTAGTTTACCCGCGCTCATGGTTGTCATGGCATAAACCTTCATCAAATACGGCACACCCCATAATGCACCGATAACGGCAACTGGCACCCAACACATTACGCCACACAGTGCAACCACCCACAGTTGGCGGTTACGTAATAAGATCAACAAACGCTGTTGGCGACCTCCCTGCTTATGATGCAGAAGTGGTTGTTGCTGCCTACCGCGAGGATTATCGCGCACAATCAACCAAACCAATAGTGCAAAGATAAACGTTAACAGTCCTGCTGTTATCATGCTTTGGCGCCATCCATAATGCCCTACTACCCATGCGAGAGGGGCTAAGCCAAAAATTGAGCCAACACTGGCACCCAACTGCACCAAACCAGCAATAAAAGAGAAACGTTTGTGTGAGAACCAGCGCGCAACAAGATATAGACTGCTGATAAAAGAGAAAGCCGAACCAAACCCGATAAAAAAGCGGGCGATACCTGCGCTAACTAAATGGTGTGATACGCCAAATAGTACAACCCCGGTAGCACTGATACAGATTGCGAACGCTAGCAATTTACGCGCACCAAAACTATCAATAAGCGCACCAGCGGGAATCTGCATGATGGTGTAAGAGTAGTAAAAACAGGCACTCAGTACCCCTAATCTGCCCGCACCAATATCAAATGCGCGCATTAATTGGTGGGTCATGATGCTTGGAGCAACTTGAATAAAATAGTCATACACATAAAACAGTGATGCCAACCCACAAATCAAACTAGCTATAAAAATCTGCCGCTTTTGTCCCGATGCGACCGCCATATTATGACTCCATAATTTTTTTAATAATTGCCTCACAAGGATAACGCAAAACATCCGTAACCAATAAGTCAGTCTGCTGTGCTGCTTCACTCACAGCTTGACGCGCCTGTTCATCGCTCAATCCTGCGGTATTAAGACATAATGCCACGGTTTGCGGCCGCAGAAAAGCACCACAGACCGCAGCTAAATCCTCATATAAGCGGATAAAGGCATTTAGATCGGGAATAGTAATATGCGAATGGTCCTTCAAGGCATGGTAGTTAGCACGATGGCATAGAATTAGGTGAGTAGGACAGCTACCGCGCAGAAGCGGTAGTGTTGCACTGCTGGCCGGATGCAGCAATGATCCTTGTCCTTCAATAAAAACCAACTCCGCCGGATGATCTACCACGAGTTGCTCAACTGCCCCCGCGCAAAAATCGATACGAATAGCATCCAAAGGAATCCCTTTACCACAAATAGCAATACCGGTTTGACCAGTAGCGAGAAACTCACTATTAATCCCCATAGTATTAGCAACACGATTTAATACCAATCCACATGTCATTTTACCAATCGACATATCCGTGCCAACAAATAGCACACGACGATTATTTAACTGTGCTGCACGACCACTAGCAATTGGCGCATTTTCTGGCTCCTGGCGGATATCGATTACCTCCTGGCCTGGCTTTAACTGGCTATAACGTTGAGCGATTTTAGTATGCAAACCATTGACAACTGATAATCCCAATGCCACCGCTAAATCAATATCCTCAAACCATCCCTCTGGCATCACACCACCCAAAATAGCTGCACCTAACACCATCACTTCCGCACCTAACGCTTGCGCTTCAGCAACAGTGGCAACAACTGGGCAATCATGCTCAACGGCTAACACATCCTGAACATTTTTACCGGCATGATCACGGTCAATGACACAAGCAATGGGATTTTGTGAGAATCGCAGCATACCAATCCCCATCTTGCCACTATCGGGTCGACTCAAATGGCCTTGTAGATAGACCACAATGGGTTTATTACTATATATTGTTTTCATAAAACTCAGCTCCATGTCCCGGCTTTTCAACCATTAACAACTGCCCATCTCCATTTAACGTCACGCCATCAGCGGGATCATTTTTAATATTAAGATGAGAATCGAGATCAATATAATCAATTAACGGTGCAACTGCACATGCGGCTGAAATAGCAACCGATGACTCACTCATACAACCTATCATTGTTTTTAATCCGTGAGCACGCGCAACGGCAACTAGACGTAACGCCTCACTCAAGCCCCCACATTTCATCAGTTTAATGTTAATACCATCAATATTTCCCACTAACTTAGCAACATCACTACTGACACGACATGATTCATCAACAAAAATTGGTAAAGGGCGGTTGTGGTATAGCTCCGCCAGTTGGTCTTCGCTGCCAACTTCCAAAGGTTGCTCAATATATTCAACTCCGTGTTGTGCTAACCATGCCATCATCGTTTTTGCCTCAGCCAACGACCAACCACCATTCGCATCAACTAACAGTTTCACCGGATAATTATCTGCTACTTGTTTAATTTTGGTAAACATCGCTTGATCTGCATCAAGTCCTTCCCGGGAACCTAATTTAATTTTCAGTGCACGAGCATGATGGGTTTCGAGCAACTCTACTGCCCGTGCCTCCGCCTGCTCAGGTGACATAATGCCGATAGTAATAGAGGTTGGAATCGCTTCTTTTGCTAAACCAAATAGCTGATAACAGGGCAGCTGTGCAGTTTTAGCCAGCAGATCCCATAGCGCCATATCCAGCGCTGCTTGTGCTGGTGCGGTTAACTTCGCTTCTCTAGCCTGCTGCCAAATTTCCTGTATTGCTAGCTGACTCCAATCATACCCGGTTAAAAAATCATGCAACTGCTGCTCAGACTGCTCAACTGTCTCCCCAGCCTCATGGTCAGGCACCGCTTCACCTATACCGCTGTACCCACCTAGTGTTAGCGTAAGAAATAGATTCATCGAACTTTTTCGAATATCACGACTAATCACTAATGGCTGCCGCTTAATTAGCTCCTGTGAGAAAAGTTTATACTTCATGGCGTGTTCATCCCTATTATCAATTTTATTTACGACGATATTGTTGCTATAGACTAACAAAAACCGAAACTTTCTACTATCTTTCACTTCCAGTTTACTATTACAGATGCATTGTACTGACAACCTTAACCCAAAGGGAAAAAGAGTACTTGTATTTTTCCGCCTATCTTACCCCCCCACCACTAAGAAAACATATAGCATTATCCTTTCTTAGCAATATTGACTAAGAAAGGATAATGCGTTATAGTTTCTTTAAAGAAAACGTTAGGAAAAGATAATTATGAACCAAAGAGTTGGCACATACTTAGTTAAAAATATTGCAGGCGAACGCTATAAAGTTCATATACCACCCAAGCTACCCCCTATCCCGGCGATAGAACTGGGGAAATTACAAAGTTTACTCGAAAAAGCCACACTCTCTCTAGGCGAACTGAACCATATGGCTAATTCCATTCCGAATACTTCTCTTTTTCTATACATGTGTGTTCGCAAAGAAGCATTGCTCTCCAGCCAAATTGAAGGCACACAAAGCTCTTTCTCTGACCTTATCTTATTTGAGCACCAGCAAAAACCAAAAGTTTCATTAGAAGATGTTGAAGAAGTCTCAAACTATGTCAAAGCTATCAATTATGGTTTAAAACGCCTTCATAATAACTTTCCACTATCTCTAAGACTTTTAAAGGAGATACATGCGATCTTACTCGCCAGTGGTCGAGGAACCGGCAAGCTACCCGGTGAATTCAGGCGCTCACAGAATTGGATTGGCGGCACTAGACCGGGAAATGCTTTATTTGTCCCACCACCAGTAGAGTATTTAGCTGACTGTTTATCAAATTTAGAAAAATTTCTTCATATAGATACTCTCCCTACTTTAGTTAAAGCAGGTTTGGCTCATGTTCAATTTGAAACAATTCATCCATTTTTAGATGGCAATGGTAGACTAGGTCGTTTGCTGATTACACTATTGTTAGTTGAAAGCGGCATTCTGAATAAGCCCATTATATACCTCAGCCTCTATCTTAAACAAAACCGCAACACCTATTACGATTTATTGCAAGAAATTAGAACCTACGGCACTTGGGAAACCTGGCTTGAATTCTTCCTCGAAGGAATATTCATATCATGCAAGCAATCTATTAAAACCGCTGAGGATATGAATAACCTATTCAAGGATGACAGAAAAAAAATAGAAACGCTTGGGCGCGCTAGTCACTCTTGCGAGCAAGCATTTAACTATCTTAAACAACTCCCACAAATAACTGCACCATTATTATCAAAAGCGCTAAATATTAGCGCCCCAACAGCGAGAAATACATTAAATCACATGGTTCAACTCAATATTCTAGAGGAGGTGAGTGGTAAAAAGCGCGATAGATCCTATGTATATCGAAAATATCTTAACATCCTCGAAGACGGTACTGAGCCATTTCCATCCTAACAAGATAAGTCGTATTTATCTCAGTGAACTTTCCCGTCTTACTTTATGGTTTAACTAGCAGCTTAGTTGCAATCTATCCAGGTAAGCGTCAAAATAAAGGTTCGTTTAACATGACAACGCCAGAGGTATACTATGAGTTCTCTAATCGGACTTTCTATTATTGCTCTAATCATTCTATTCCTAGCTTGGGGGACATTCTTTGTTGTCGAACAACAGACTTCAGCAGTGGTGGAGCGCTTTGGTAAATTTGCTCGCGTCGGCCATTCGGGCCTAAATCTAAAAATTCCCGTTATTGAGAGCGTCAGTGGTCGTATCTCACTGCGTGTACAGCAACTTGACGTTGCTGTAGAAACTAAGACCCTTGA
>JANQHY010000130.1 GCA_028282395.1 Gammaproteobacteria bacterium | reverse complement strand
AGCGATTGTTGCCAGAGAGCTAGGAATTCCTGCAGTTGTCGGTTGCGGCAATGCCACCGAGCTGTTGCAAGAGGGGCAGGAGGTAACGGTAAGTTGTGCTGAAGGCAGTTATGGATTTGTTTATGAAGGCAATGTTGATTATGAGTGTGATCGCTTTGCCATTGATAAGATGCCGGAGCTACCGGTTAAAATCATGCTGAATGTTGGCAATCCAGATAAAGCATTTCGTAATCAGATGTTACCTAACAGTGGTGTTGGTTTAGCACGAATGGAGTTTATTATTGCCAATCGTATTGGTATTCATCCCAATGCTTGTTTGAGTTATGAGCAGCTTGATGAGGCGACTAAAGCGGAAATTTATGAACGCATTGCTGGTTATGACGATCCGGTTAATTTCTATATTGAGAAACTGAAAGAGGGAATTGCTACGATTACTGCCTCCTTCTATCCGAAGATGGTGATTGTAAGAACTTCTGATTTTAAATCAAACGAGTATGCCAATTTAATTGGTGGTAAACAGTTTGAGCCAAGCGAAGAGAATCCGATGTTAGGATTTCGCGGTGCGGTAAGATACACCAGTGATCAGTTTGCTGAAGCGTTTAAATTAGAGTGTCGCGCCCTTCGTGCAGTGCGTGAAGAGCTAGGTTTAACTAATCTAGCTGTGATGATCCCATTTGTTAGAACATTGGAAGAGGCAGATCGCGTTTTCGAAATTATGGCAGAGTGTGGTTTGGAGCGTGGTAAGGCAGGATTGAAGGTGATGATGATGTGTGAATTACCTTCTAATGTCGTTTTGGCAGAGGAGTTCCTGCAACGTTTTGATGGTTTCTCTATCGGTTCTAATGATTTAACGCAATTAACCTTAGGGTTAGATCGTGATTCTGAAATGTTAGCCCATCTATTTGATGAGCGTAACTTGGCAGTTAAAGCAATGCTGAAGCAGGCAATTACCATGTGTCATCGCCATGATAAATACGTTGGTATTTGTGGACAGGGTCCATCTGATTATCCCGATTTGGCAGAGTGGTTGCTGGAGCAGGGCATTGATTCGATGTCACTTAATTCCGATAGTGTGTTAACGACCTGGTTTGATTTGGCTAAAATGGCAAAAACGAAAGTTGATCAAAATGCCTAAGTCATTTTTGTCCCAGGCGTTGTAGAAAAGTAGTTGTTGTCCCCTGCGGCAACACTCCTTTGTCTAGTTCCCCCACCGTCGTCCCGCGGCTTGTCCCATAGGGACGACGGAGTGCTGATAGGTGACATCAATTGCTTCGCTGCGCTCGCCAATGACATTCACTACGTCTTCGCGAGGAACGCAGTGACGAAGCGATACAGCACCGTATTAATAGTCACAGCAGAACCAGATTGCTTTGCTCGCAATGACAAGGGCCGCTATTTTTCCGTTTGCGGGAGAGAAATTTTAATAAGCTTTAGCAAATACCATTTTCTTTTGTGTCTTTTTGCCAGTAAAGATGCAACGTCCCTCTTTGTCATTATCAGCAAGTGGCATGCAGCGTGATGAAGCTTTTAGTGGTTTCAGATGCTCTTCAATCACGGGATCATCAACAGCATAGGCGGTAACAAAAGGGCTGGCAACAATATCTTTTTTACTGTCGGCCGTAAACATGGCTTTAAATGTTTCAAGATCTTCAGCATGGGCGCTATTTTCATCACGATAATTTTTTGCACGCTCAAATAGGTTCTGTTGTATCTGATCGAGAGTGGTGCTGACTTGTGCCATAAGCTGTTCGCAGGTCAGGCTGGTTTTCTCTTTTGGTGCTTGGTCGCGCCGGCTTAACATAACACTATTGTTGGCAATGTCACGCGGACCAATCTCTACACGCAGCGGTGTACCACGTTTGATCCACTGCCAAACTTTGTCACCACCACGGATATTACGGCGGTCGAATTCCACTTCAATCGGCTGCTGGTCTGCAAAAGTTAAGCTCTCCAGCTGCTGTTTAAGCTTTTCACAGTAATCAAAGACCTGTTGGCGCTCGTCATCGCTGCGGAAAATTGGGATGATCACTAACTGTTTTGGTGCAATACGGGGAGGCAGTACCAAGCCATTATCATCACTGTGGGTCATAATTAGGCCGCCGATCATACGTGTTGAGAAACCCCAAGATGAAGTCCAAACGTGTGATAATGTCCCTTCACGATTGGTGAATTGAATATTGGCACTTTTGGAGAAATTTTGCCCGAGGAAGTGTGAGGTGCCCGATTGTAGGGCTTTTCCATCTTGCATCATTGCCTCGATAGTATAGGTGTTAACTGCCCCAGGGAAACGTTCGGCACAATATTTCTCACCTTTAATAACCGGTATAGCTAACTGTGTTTCAACAAAATCACTATAGATATCCAACATCATTAAAGTTTCGGTCAGGGCCTCCTCTGCAGTTTCATGCGCGGTATGACCCTCTTGCCACAAAAATTCAGAGGTGCGTAGAAAAAGACGTGTGCGCATTTCCCAACGCATGACGTTAGCCCATTGGTTAATTAATATCGGTAGATCGCGCCAAGAGTTGACCCATTTAGCGTACATCTCACCAATAATGGTTTCACTGGTTGGTCGAATAACGAGTGGTTCCTCGAGTTTGCTATCAGGAACAAGACCATTTTCACCATCTGTTTTTAAGCGCGAATGGGTGACCACTGCGCACTCTTTGGCAAAACCTTCGACATGCTCTGCCTCTTTACTGAGATGGTTTAAGGGAATGAGCAGCGGAAAGTAGGCGTTGACGTGGCCAGTCGCTTTGAAACGGCGATCAAGGTAACGTTGCATGTTTTCCCAGATAGCATAACCCCACGGTTTAATAACCATACAGCCGCGTACTGGCGAATTCTCAGCCAAGTCAGCTGCGATAATTACCTGCTGGTACCACTCTGGGTAGTTTTCAGCACGCGTTGGCTGGATGGCAGTTTTTTGCCTGGACATTATCTTTCCTCTTTATTTTTACAATGAACAGCATTGTACTCAAAGTGATGCCATTCGCCAAGAGGGCAAAAACCCTAGGTATTTTTCACTGGTTTAGCTAAACTAGCATTGCTTTCGCAATCTGAATATCCTGTACGGCAACGCCGGTTAGATCAGCGACAGTTAGCTGATTCTCCTGGTTGCGACCTAATGTTGGGTCGGCAATGATCTGACCTAACTCAATTAATTTGTTAGCTTCAATTAACCCGGCTTGAATTGCAAAACAGCTTTCACCGTGGTCAATGCATTGGCTTTTAGAATCAACAGCGCAGATGTCGGCGTTAGCCAGAATAGCTGCATCAAGCTCCTGTTTACCGCTACTGTCTGAACCCATTGCGGTAATATGTGTGCCAGGTTGGATATCTTCAGCAGAGAGTAAGGGTTTATCTGCTGGTGTGGTAGTGATAATCAGGTTGCAATGTTGTGCTACCTCTTTTGCATTCTGGCACGGATGAATGGTAAAACCCTTTTGCGCCATCTCCTCTTGATAGCGCTGGACATTCTCGCTGTTACGGCTCCAGACAAATACCTCTCGACAATCAGTCAAATCTTTTAGTATTTCAACCTGCAGTCTGGCTTGGCAACCACTACCTAATACACCGATTGCGTGAATATTTTTTGGTGCCAGATATTTTGCTGCAATAAGTCCAGCAACAGCAGTGCGTAGATTTGTGAGAAAGCCTTCATCCTGTAACAGACAGACCGGTTTCCCGTTTTTGGCACTGATAACCAGCATCATTCCTTCCAATTTTGCTGGACCGAAAGTTTCCGTAGTGTGTTCTAGACCGCCAGCAAGTTTGACGACAAAGACATCGTCATCCTGAATAGCACCATATTTAATATGGTAACGCACTGGGGTATGGGCGATTTTAATATAACCAACCGGCGGGACATTAACATCACCTTGACTGTAAGCTTTAAATCCCTCTTCTTGCATGGCAATAATTTTATTTATATCGAGTCGTGATTGGATATCATCTAATGATAAGATTTTCATTTCTTGTCCTCTTTAATTATTTAATGATGATGTCTGTCAATAATAGTCTGACGATTTGAGAGCGTCAATCACTGTGAAGATATTTTTTTTCGTCTCGCCTGCACGAATATTAGTGCTAAACTGATAACAAACATAGCCAGATAAGCATAGAGTAGTGGTATCGCTGTAGTGGTTTTTAGAAAGGCAGCGACAATCGTTGCCAGTCCTGAACCGGTAATAAAAAGTGATCCCATAATTGCACTGGCTGAACCAACGGCTTGAGGGAACAGGGCAAGAGATAAGCTGTAGCCGTTTGGTAAAATTAAACCACTGATTGTATTCAATAGAAAAATTGTTATCGTTAAATTAATGGTTGATAGGGAGTAGAGATGAAAGTAGTAGAGCATAATACCAGTAATGATAAGATTACAGCCTAAGGAGAGATAGATTTTTTTATTAACATCATATTGGATTGTGAAACGGTTGAGAAGATTGCCACTCAACCAGGCAACACCAAATAGTAAACTTAGATGGCCATAGACAATGGCATTCTGATGCAAGATGACTTGAATGAGGAATGGACCGATAACATTAAACATGGTCATGGTGCCATAAATCATCATTATTAGGGTAACATAGGCAATAAATTCGCTGCTAGTGAGAATTATTTTATAATGACCGCTAATATGGTGCAGCGTTGAGCGCTGCTGTGGCGGCAGAGTTTCTGGGACAATACAAGCTAGGATCAACGCCAGAAGTCCGTAGCCGGCAAGAAACAGTAAAGGCGCATGCCAGTTGAAATAGTGTTGTAGGTAGCCACCAATAACTGGAGCAAGAATTGGTCCGCAACCCCAGGCAAGCGTTAGATAGTTGATCATTTTATGATAGCTTTTGCCGCTAAATGCATCAGGAATTAACGCACGACAGGTACTTCCGATAGCACCTGCCGCCAAGCCTTGCAATGTGCGGAAAAATATCAACAGTAGAATTGATGATGATAATGGCGCTAATAGTGAGGCCAGAGTGAATAGGATGCAACCAAATATCAGTAGTCGTTTACGTCCAAGAATATCGGAGAGAGTGCCGAACAGCAGCTGCGAAATCCCGTAGCTGATAATGTAGAAAGTAATAGTAAATTGTGTCAGACGCACTGTGCAGTTAAAAAAAGTCTGAATTGCTGGTAAGGATGGGGTGTACACATCTATACAAGCGCCCATCAGTGGCATAATGATAAGCGCAATGATGCCAATCAGTGGGGCTTTAGGGTGTTTATAATCATTATTCATCAACTGTCCTTGTTATATGGTGATACTACCATTTTATCTAAAAACAGTGATGAGGTACAATAGGGCCGCGATGAATAATAACAGAGTCACTAAAATGGGAACAATTCTGTGCCGATGGCTGTATAGTGCGCTATTTGCCTTGGCATTACCGCTGATTTTTACCCGCTTACTATGGCGCTCAAGGCGATTGGCAGCTTATCGCCAGCGTTGGCGTGAACGCTTGGGCTGCATTACATTGCCGCCCGGTTATCATCAACCGATCTGGATCCATGCAGTTTCCGTTGGTGAGGTGGTTGCGGCTACGCCGATTGTCACAGCCCTGCGCCACGAGTATCCCGATGTGGCCATTATTATGACCACAATGACGCCGACAGGGGCGATGCAGGTGGTGAACAGTTTTGCTGATCAAGTCCAGCACTATTACATTTTCTACGATCTGCCGTGGTTTATTCGGCGCTTTTTAAAACGCGCGACACCACGGTTAGCAATTATTATGGAGACGGAATTATGGCCTAATACTTTGCATATCCTTCAGCAGCAACAGATTCCAGTTATATTAGCGAATGCACGTTTGTCGGAACGTTCACAACGCGGCTATCGTCGTTTTGCTGCGATAACACGGACAATGTTAAAACAATTGTCGCTAGTTGCGGCACAGAGTCAACAAGATGGTGAGCGCTATCTGTCAATTGGACTGCCAGCGGAAAAACTAGAGATAACTGGTAATACTAAATTTGATATTACCGCCAGTACTGAATTGCTGTCTGAGGCGAAGAAGCTGCGCCAAAATTTAGGTGTAGAACGGCCGATTTGGATTGCGGGGAGTACCCATGAAGGAGAGGAGAAGCAGGTATTGGCGGCATTTGCACAAATTAAAACACAGTTGCCGCAGGCCTTACTATTTTTGGTGCCACGTCACCCTGATCGTTTTGATCAGGTGCAATCCTTATGTCAAAATCAGGGCTATCGCATTCAACGGCGCAGTGAGCAGCAACCATGCCAGAAGGAAACAGAGATTTTTATTGGCGATACCATGGGTGAATTATTACTATTTTATGCGGCAGCAGATGTCGCTTTTGTTGGCGGTAGTCTGGTAGAGCTCGGCGGTCATAATATGTTGGAGCCGGCTCTATTTGGTTTGCCAGTTATTACTGGTCCAAGCCTGTTTAATTTTGCTGATATTGGTAGATTGTTTATTGAGGGAGAAGCTGCTGTGATGGTTGATGGTAGTGATCAGTTAGCGCAAGCGGTTTGTCGTTTTCTGCAGCATGATGATCAACGTCGTGAGTATGGCGAGCGAGGGCAGGCCATTGTTGCAGCCCATCGTGGTGCAGTTACCGCTCATATGGCAATCATTAAACATTTTCTATAGTGGGGTAAAGAAGAGAGATGATTCGGGCATTACTACTATTAATTCTGCTTGGCATGGTTTGGGGTTCTGGCTACTCAATTGCGCGTTATGCGACAACACACGGTGTCCCATCAATTGGTTACAGTTTTTGGCAATCGCTTGGTCCCGCTGCCGTCTTGTTATTATTAACCATCGGGCGTTGGCGCCAACGGTTACCATCACTATTACGTTATTGGCGTTACTACTGTGTCACAGGCATTCTCGGTATCGCTATTCCCAATACCAATATGTATATTCTGGCACCACATTTGCCAGCAGGGTTGATGGCAGTTATTGTGAATACAGTTCCCTTAATGATTTATCCTTTAGCACTGCTTGTGCGTCAAGAGCGATTTCATTTAGGGCGTATGATTGGTATATTATTGGGCGTCATCGGGGTGATGTTAATTGTTTGGCCGGGAAGTGGCATTGTCACCTTTGCTAGCGACCGTTGGGCGATTACTGCATTGTTGACACCGCTATCATTTGCATTATGTGTGCTCTATATTAATCGTTATCGACCGCCACAGAGCATTGACTCTTTAGTCTTGTCGGCCGGCATGTTATCGGTTTCGGCACTGTTGTTAATCCCCATTGTCTATAGTAGTAAACAGTTTTATCCATTTCATTTCCCGCTGCACTTTGTTGATGGATTGGTATTATTGGAGGTTGTGCTTTCCAGTGTTGGTTATGTGTTGTTATTTAAATTGGTCGATATTGCTGGCCCAGTGTATTACAGTTTGGTCAATGGTGTGGTTGCTTTGACCGGTTTATTTTGGGGTTGGCTAGTTTTTCATGAAGTACCAGGTATGATGACACTTATTGCATTACTTTTCATCCTATTGGCGATTACCATGGTGACATTCTGTCGCGTAGTCAGTATCACAGAGAATGCGTCGAACGATTAATACTATTTGTTCGAAGATGAATAGTCATTATAGTTATAATGACGTGGATTCTCTTCATAGCTCTCCTCACTTTCGTTATCATCTGCTGTTCTGCCACAGCGAAAGATGCTAAAAATACAGCATAGAGGGGAGTACCACGGTTTTTTCTTTGTCAGGCAGGTTGTGGGATCGATTGAATTTTTTCGCGATAGATTAAATTTTGCTGCCATATCAACATAATTACTTGGAGGCGGTGGAGTTTTTTCATTTTCGTCATCATTACCATCATATGAAACAGAGTATTTTTTCATGTGCTTTGACAGGGTAGTGTAATTTTTATCATCTAAATCATCACTGGCGCAGTAAGAGGGTAATATACCATTCTCAATGATCTCTGTTACATTTTGTTCGGAGGGGGAGGGTGAGTGACTATCTCTCTCATTATCAGGAGGTAAGTCATCATCTGAAGAAAAAAGAGAGTGCCATGATGCTTTACAGTAGCTGGCAATCGAGGAAAAAAAATTTGAAAAGCTCTCCCTGGAAAACATAATAACTACCACGTTATCTATTGTTCAATAATACTACATTCGTGGTGTGTTGTCAATGATCGCCCCAAAGCTGTTTAAGACGTTGCGCTCTGCCACAGTTCCATTTATAGAAATGGTAACGAACAGGATTTTTACGATAATAATTTTGATGATAACTCTCTGCCGGATAGAAGTGGGTTGAAGCAACAATTTCTGTATGGACAATGCCAAAGCGCCTTCTCACCGCTTGTAATGATTCTATTGCTGCAGCTTTTTGTGCAGCGTTCAAGTAAAAAATAGCACTGCGATATTGACGGCCCTTGTCGCAAAATTGACGATTTCTCACAGTTGGATCAATATTGTGCCAGAAAGTCTGCAGAAGTTGCGCGTAGGAAACTTTTTCTGGATTATAGGTAACTCGGATGACTTCAGCATAGGCGGTTTGGCCGGCAGAAACCTGTGAGTAGGAGGGGTTGGGACGTATACCACCATCATAACCAACGGTTGTCGTCGTGACGCCTGGAACTTTATCAAAAGCTTCTTGCATACACCAGAAACAACCACCGGCAAAGATAGCACTTTGACCATAACTGATATGGTAGATTGCAGCAGTTAATAGAATGCATATTCCTATCAAGCGTTTCATGATAATCTCCTTGTCGTCTGTTCCCTTACTATTGATGCTACGCGGTTATAATGTGATGCTCAAGTTTCTTTTATCTTCCTTATCGTTATCTCGCAGCCTAGTAATAGGAATCACCTTCCTTTAGGTAGGTGAGGATGTCAAGACTATTTATTCGTGCACCCTAACCAAATCTGTTTCAGTGGTGTTACACTAGATGAAGTGGCGCAAGAGAGGAGAAGTGTGTGACGATAGTAGGCCTGATATTGGGCATTGTGCTAATCTGTTGGAGTAGTGATTGTCTGATTAAAGGCGTCATGGAGCTTGGTCGGCGCTTGCATTGGCCTGAATTTGTTACCGGTTTAATTATTGTTGGTTTTGGCACATCGGTACCAGAAATCGCTATCTCAATTTATTCTGCAATCAGTGCAAATGGCAATATACTGGTTGGTAATATTGTTGGCAGTAACATTACTAATGCCTCCTTGGTGATGGGGCTAGCGCTACTAATTCGTCCAATTACGACGATTAATTACTTTAACCTGGTGAATGTTGGTGCTTTTGTCATTGCTACGCTATTGCTATTTTGTGGCATGTTGCTGGGTAGTTTCCCACGCTGGCTAGGCATTGTTATGTTAGTTGCAGCGGTAGTAAGTGTATGGTTATTGACGAAACACTACAGTCATCATAGTGCTGAGCCAGAGTCAACAAAAGTGGCCAGCTGGTATAGTAGTGTAGCAAAAACGCTGATTGGTCTGTTATTACTACTGGTTAGTTCGAGACTGATCGTCAATAGTGCTGTTGATTTGGCAACTAGCTGGCATATTGATCAGGCAATTATCGCTATGAGTATTATTGCGATTGGTACGTCGTTGCCTGAGATTGTTCTCTCGGTGATGGCCAGTTATCGTGGTTATTCAGACTTGGTAGTGGGAAACATTATTGGTAGTAATATCAGTAATGTATTGATTGGTATCGGTCTGCCGAGTATCATTGCCCCGTTTACCAGCCATGGAGTAAGCGCGATTGCGACGATTGGATTACTATTCAGTGCATTGCTCTTTTTGGCAGTTATCGGCATGACTATATTGAGAAAACGCTGGTTGGGGGCAGTGTTGATTATTGTTTATGGTCTGATTTATGGCCTTATCTGGTGGCAATAATACCGTCTTAGCTTGCAATCACTAAGTAAATGGCTACAATAAACGCAATAAGTAATGAGAGAGCCTCTAGTCGATGATAAACCACCCATTAGCCGCCCGATTTAGCGATTATAGTCGTTTAATGCGCTTTGATCGCCCGATTGGTATCCTGCTATTGTTATGGCCGACCTTATGGGGGCTGTGGGTTGCGGCAGCGGGTAGGCCAGCACCACGCCTTGTTGTGATTTTTGTTCTGGGTGTTATTGTAACGCGCTCTTTGGGGTGTATTGCTAATGATATTGCTGACCGCCATATTGATCCACATGTTGAGCGCACGAAAAATCGGCCATTAGCTGCCAAGCGTATTACCTTACCTGAGGCGGTTATCCTCCTTTTTTTATTAGCCTGTTTAGCGCTGTTCCTAGTATCATTAACTAACATATTAACGGTTGGATTGGCCATTCTCGGCTTTATCTTGTCAATGATTTATCCATTAATGAAACGGATTACTTCATTGCCTCAGCTAGTATTGGGTGTTGCAATGGGAGCCTGGCCAATATTAATGGCATTTGCAGCCGTGCAAAACCAGTTACCGCCATTGGCTTGGTTGTTAGCATTAGCATCACTATTTTGGCCGTTAATTTATGATACGATGTATGCATTAGTTGATCAGGAAGATGATAAAAAAATTTCGGTTAATTCGACGGCATTATTATTTGGCCGTGCTACTAATCTTTGGATTGGCGTTTTTCAATTCATTATGTTTTCTCTGTTGGTGCTTACAGCAAAACTAGCTGGATTGCATTGGCCATTTTATTTAGGGTTATTTGTCGCAGTACTTCTCGCACTTTATGAGCAATTTCTCATTAAGGGCCACCAGCGTGATCGCTGCTTTCGTGC
The DNA here is from genome assembly GCA_028282395.1 of Gammaproteobacteria bacterium. The sequence goes on along the minus strand of JANQHY010000130.1, from coordinate 12,290 downwards.
ATTCTGTCACAATCGCTGGATTGGTCTGACAATCTTTATCGGACTATTTCTCAGTTATCTTTATTAGCGCGCCCTTAGTCGAATAGTGCTAATGCTACGATTCTATAGCAAAAATTATTCAACTTCCTCTACTTTAGCAGTAGAGTGTTGGAAAGGTAAACTAACGCTGAATGTTGAACCCTTTTCCGGTTCACTCTGTAGAGCGATTTCACCATTCAGTTCATGGGCAAACTGTTTGACGACACGTAATCCTAAACCAGGGCCGAGATATAAACCTTTGTTGCTTGGGTCAACTTTAGCAAAACTTTCATAAATAGTTTTCTGTTTGTCCTGTGGGATGCCAATGCCGCTATCCTCAATGTCAAAACGAATCATAATTGGATCGTTTTTATTAGCTGGCGCTTGTTCGCTAATTTTAAGTTTAACGTAACCATTTTGCGTGAATTTAATAGCGTTACCTATTAAATTAATAAGAATGCGGTTAAGGCGATATTTGTCACCAGTTACGACTAAGGGAATGTTCGAGTCATAGTCAAGGATAATTTCTAAACCTTTTTTCTTAGCAGTGATCTTCTCCATGGCAATAATATTATTGGCAAGTTTTTTCATCGAGAAGGAGGTATTATTAATCGGCACAGCGCCATGTTCAATGCGTGAAAAATCGAGAATGTCGTTGCAGTATTCCATTAATTGCCACAATGCGCGACACATTTCTGCTGTCATCTGTTTCTTTTTTGGATCAGCTTCGTCGTGATACCAAAGATCGAGAACCGACCAGACTCCCGCGAGTGGTGTGCGTATATCATGTTCGACGTCACGGATAAATTGGGTTTTAAGACTATTCGCTTTTTCTGCTTGTGCTTTCGCTTCTTGTAAGGCAATACGCTCTCTTTTTCTTTCAGTAATGTCGAATGAATTGCCAAAAACGCCCATGACTTTGCCGTTGTCATCGAGCAGTGGTTTTTTATTAGATAATAAAATAATCTTTTCACCGTTGCTAAACTCTACCGTCTCTTCCATCATGCTGGAATTGCCGGAAGTGAGAACTTCTTTATCGGTAGCAATCAACTTCTCTGCAATCTCTTTAGGGAAAAGGTCATAATCGGTTTTGCCGTTTATTTCTGCGGCAGAGTGTAACCCAAAGGCATTTGCCCACTGATTATTGCAGCCAAGATAGTGGCCAGTACTATCTTTCCAGTAAATATAGCCTGATGATGAGGCAATAATATCATGTGAGGTTACTGTGGTTAGCGGGTTTTCCTCGTTAAAGAGCGCTTCAATTTTTTCCTTCATCTCTGAAATATCAAATGCAATGCCGAGTAGGCCGATCACTTGATTAGATTTATCCTTTAATGGCATTTTATAGGAGAGGTGAATAGATTTGCTACCGTCAGCATGTTCAATCGGTTTGTTTATCATTTGTGCTTCGCCACTCTCCATAACTTGATCATTTTCACCAAAGATATGGTTAGCGTATTTCTGTGAATCGAGGTCGGTTATACGACTACCAATTGCATCTTGACGCGAGGAGAAACCGATGCTTTTTGCTTGCAAATCATTGCAGCCAATAATCGTGCCCTGACGGTCAATCCAATAGATGTGACAGGGTAGACTGGAAAGAATCGTTTCCAAATTGATTTCTGATGCACTCATAGTTGCCCCCATTATTTAAATCTCATTTTACTTCCTCGTCCATGAGTGTAATTTTTGCTAAATCCATGATCCAGATCCTGTTTATTTTTACTATGGAGTCATATTATTACAATAATTGGTAAGAATAAAAGGGGTGTTTTGTATTGAAATAGGAAAGTATATGGTTTGGCATCCATTTTCCTTTTTCCAACAGTACCTGCAGCTATATTTCGTAAACAGCTCTCTCATAGTTCTCTACAACACCCTTGTCCCCAATCGGTAATGACTGGAGCACCTCTAATACCCAGTGAAAAGTACTTACCTAAGAACTATTTTAGTCATAATCTTACTAAATTGCAATATTTACACTGAGTGCTCGTCTTAACATGAGGTAGTATGGCCAGTTAATTTGGTGATATCTTGGGCAGTTTTAATCATATGCATGGCGCAGTCAACCGCTTCGCTACCTTTATTACTATGGTTGCCGCCGCTGCGCGCATAAGCCTGTTCAGCATTGTCCGTAGTTAATACGCCAAAGATAATTGGTGTTTGGTAGTCGAGAATGAGACGTTGGCAGCCATAACTTACCTGTTGACAGACACTATCATAATGGCTGGTTTCGCCACGAATGACTGCCCCCAATGCGATAACTGCATTGTAATCGCCGTGTTCGAGTAATTGCTGGATAGCAAAAGGAATTTCAATTGCGCCTGGAACCCGAATGATTGGTATTGTATCAGGCGTTAGTTGGTAATGTTGCAGTTGTGTTAAGGCGCCTTGTAATAATCGATCAGTGATCAGCTGGTTAAATTCACTGATAACAATAGCAAGTTGTGTTGACATAATGGATCTCCTATTCAGCCATTTCGATGGCGTGTTGTCGTAATGTTGCTTTAGCTTTTAGGTATGCATGGTTATGGCAGGTTGTATTCACTGGCATAGTGATCTGTTCAACAGCAATTTGATAATGATTCAATGCGGCTACCTTTTCTGGATTGTTGGTCAGAAGTTTAACTGAACGCTGACGATAAAAGTGAAGAACTTTTGCTGCTATGGTATAGTCTCTGTTGTCTTCAGGTAATCCCAGTTGGCGATTGGCAGCAAACGTATCAATAGTGTGACGTTGCTGTAAATCATAAGCGCGAATTTTATTAACTAAGCCAATTCCTCTCCCTTCCTGTTCGAGATAGATGAGATAGCCGCCATGTTGTGAGATCTGTTTCATTGCATGAGTTAATTGTTGACGACAATCACAATGCAGTGAGCCTAGGGTTTCACCCGTAAAGCAGGCAGAGTGAATTCTTACTAATGGATCTCCAGTCGATGAGTCGCCAGAGCGTAAAACAGTGACAGTTGTGTCATCAATGGGATTGCGGAATAGTGTTATTGTCCATTCACCACAATCATCAAGGGTAATTTTACTTTCAGCAACGGGTGCAATTAACATTTCTTGTTGACGGCGGTAATCAATTAATGCTTCAATCGTTAAGAGTGTTAATTGATGAGTTTTGGCAAACTCGTGTAACTGTTCACCCTTTGCCATGGTGCCATCACGATTCATTACTTCACAAAGCACCGCGCCCGGTTTTAATCCAGCTAGACGCATTAAGTCAACAGCACCTTCGGTATGTCCAGCCCGTTTTAATACGCCATGCTGCTGGGCAATAAGTGGAAAAACATGACCTGGACGTGATAGATCAACGGCAGTCGCGCGGCTATCCATAGCGGTACGAATAGTATGAGCGCGATCAGCTGCAGACACGCCAGTTGTCGTGCCCTGTGTGGCGCCAATAGATTGTGTGAACGGGGTGCGGTGACGACTGCTATTGTTGGCGGGATTGACCATTGGTGATAGTCCGAGGCGTTGCGCCTGCTCTTCAAGCATGGGAAGACAGACAATGCCACTGCCATGTTGAATAAGAAAATTAACGTTCTCTTCTGTTGCCATTTCAGCAGCAAAAATCATATCGCCCTCATTTTCACGCGTTTTGCTGTCAAGTAGAAGTACCGTTTTTCCCTGCTGCAGATCTGCAATAGCTTGTTCAACAATTTTTTTATTTTCATTATGCATGGCTAACCTCGTTTGCTTGATTAAGTTTAACAATATATTTACCCAGAACATCCGTTTCAATATTAACTCGACTGCCGCATTGATAAGATTTGGCAATAGTCGTTTCAACAGTATGAGGAATCAGTGTTACAGTGAAATAGTCATCTCTAGCTTCAATAATGGTAATGCTCATGCCGTCAATTGTAACGTAACCTTTATTTACCAAATAAGGCGCTAGCTTTCTATCTATGGCGATTTTTGCTAAGTAGCAGTCACTACTATCGATATTGGCCTGACGCCACTCAACAATTTCACCAACTGCATCAACATGCCCTTGGACAAAATGGCCGCCAATTCGTGCACCGACTTGCATTGACCGTTCAATATTAACATGATCATTCTCTTTTAATTGACCCAGATTAGTTCTCTGCAGTGTTTCAGGAACGATATCAAAATGGTAACGATCGCCATCAATGGTAGTAACGGTTAAGCAGACACCATTAACAGCCAAACTGTCACCGATGGCAAGATCATCAAGCCAAGCCGCAGTGAGAATTAATATCATCCGTCCTTCGGTCGCAACAATTGAGAGTATTTTTGCTACGCCTTCAACAATACCAGTAAACATAATTTATTTCTCCTCAGTTAATAGTGTTGCATAGTGCCAATCGGGGCCAACCACTTCACATGCTGTTTTGGCTAATTGTCGTTTCTGTTGCCACGGACCAATTAACACCGGCGCCAGATGGCATTGACATTCATTTACACAGTTAGCGGAAAAGAAATGGTGGTGAGTTGATTGTCCGCCTTCTACTAATAGAGAGGTCATGCCTCGTTGACCTAAATAGTCGAGGAGTGCGGTAAGATCAATTTGTCCATTATCATCATCAGGGAGGACAACGACTTCTACGCCTTGATTTTCTGCTGCTTGTTGCCATTGGCGATCAACTGCTGAAGTGGTTGCAACAACAGTTTTAACTTGGCGTTCAGGCTGTAGAAGTTGTAGATTGAGCGGTAATTTTCCATAGCGTGATAAAATAATCGGCTGTGGTTGGCGAATGGGGTTAAGATCACATAGGCGTACAGAGAGTTGTGGGTCGTCAAGCATGGCAGTTTTCGCGCCAATTAAAATTCCATCCACACGGTTGCGTAGTTTATGTAAACGCTGCTGTGATGATAGTGAGGAGATTTGCCGATCGTCAGCATCATTGACTACCATTTTACCATCAAGAGACATTGCCCATTTAGCAATTACCCAGGGGCGTTGATGATGGTGGTAGTGGAAATAGCTACGGTTCAGTTCACGGTTTTCTGCATCGCATAGACCAACATTCACTTCGATGCCAGCCTGACGTAGTTGATTAATTCCCTGACCTTTTACCTGTGGATTGGGGTCCATTGAAGCAACATAAACTTTCTTTATTCCTGCATCAATGATGGCATCAATACAAGGAGGGGTGCGGCCATAGTGGCAGCACGGTTCTAGGGTGACATAAAGTGTTGCTCCTTGGGCACGGCTGCCAGCCTGGCGTAGGGCAATCACTTCTGCATGAGCTTGTCCAGCAGCCTGATGCCAGCCACGGCCAACGATTTTATGCCGCTTAAGCAAAATGCAGCCAACAGCTGGATTGGGTGAAACGGTATATTTCCCCAGTTCAGCTAACTTTAAGGCTTCGCGCATAGTATTGGTATGTTTCATCCTGTTACCTCACTTTATTGTTGCTATGTCAATGCTTTTGCCAGGTCGCGCAGTAAGATCTGTTTGACTTGGCTAAGCTTTTCTTCTGGGGATTATAATAGGGACAACCTACCTACTACTGTAGTAGGTAAAGTAACAGGCAATAACAACGCAGCCGGGAAAAATTTCCGCTGGCATTGCAATGTTATGTTTGCTATCTTCTCCCTTCCGGACTATAACCGTCGGCTCCGGAATAATACCGGATCTGCTGACCTTTCTCTATTGCTATTTAGATAATAGAAAAAGCGCTCGCGGGCTGATCAGCCATTTGACTGAAACACCGCCGGTTTGGGATTTTCACCCATCCCCGAAGATAATTACTGCCACCCTAGCAGGTATACGCCAGTTTGTCCACTATTTTCTATTACCATAACGTTGCCCGCGGGAAGACGGTGGAGGTGAGGGACAACGATTTTTCGAAGCAGCGGGATGGGGCTATGCTCGTAATGACAAGGAGCGCTACTTTCCCCTCTCCCACAGAAAGTGGCAGAAGGGAGTGAAGACAGTTGAGTGCGGGAATTTATTAGTCGTTCGTATCAATACCAAAGAGGCTCTGTGGCTGTGGTGGCAGCTCATCAAAACTTTCAATATCGTAGCATGCTAAAATCTGTTCATTAAACCAGCGGTCAAATGGATGAGTTGAGCTGCTCCAGTTTGCCAGAAGTTCCATTGCGTTATCATCTGTGTTGTGCACTACCATGACATAGGTTTTGTCATTAAATTGCTGATGCCAAACATTAGCAGTGCGTAATCCATAACGTTTTAGCATCGCAATATATTCACTTCTTTTAGGTCCAGTGATTTCCTCAGTAAAAGCTTTGTAAGCCTCAAACTTACCGGCTCTAATAGGCATGGCAAATAATACAGTTTGCATAGTCTCTCTCCTATTGTAGCGTGACAATAAATTATTTAAATAGCTCGCGACGATAATATTTTAACTCTTCAATAGAGTCTTTTATATCTTCGAGTGCTAAATGACGATTGCGTTTTTTGAATCCTTTTACCGCTTCTTCGCCATACCAGCGCCGGCCAATCTCTTTGATGGTTGAGATATCAATGTGGCGATAGTGAAAATACTCTTCTAGTTTTGGCATGTATTGATAGAGAAAACGTCTGTCAGTGCAGATGCTATTGCCGCACATCGGTGATGCACCTTTATCAACATATTGAGAGATGAAATCAAGCATTTTGCTTTCTGCCATAGCTTCACTAATGGTGCTGGCTTTAACACGTTCAACCAGTCCCGATTTAGTGTGTTGTTTGGTATTCCAGTTATCCATGGCGGCAAGTAACTCATCAGATTGCTTAATTGCCAGAGATTGACTTTCGGCAACAATATCCAGACAGCGGTCTGTAATGATAATGGCGATTTCGATAATCCGTTCTTTATCAAAATCGAGTCCCGTCATCTCTAAATCTAACCAGATTAATCGATTCTGTCGCTCTTCGTTCATATTTCCTGTCCTATGCTATATTATTAGAATTTACTAAACGTATGGCAGATTTATACCCACCATACATACTTAATTTGTCTCTTTATTAGCGGTAGATAGAAATGGTAGCAGAGTCATTGATGATTTTCTATAGCTTGGTCGAAGTTATGTTGTTATTGGGCTTAGTGCATGATAAAAGAGGTTTTGTTATATATAGAGGCTGTTGTTGAGTAGTTATTGCAAGGTGGTTGGGATAGTGTCACAATAGCAGCGGTCGTTTAATAGAGGAGATGTCATTATGTCGAGAAATTATCCGCTAGATGAAAATGGGCAAGAGATAGAAGAGCTTTTATCAAATATTGATGAGAGTGAAGCATTGGGTTTATTGAATATTGTCAAAGATCTAACTGAGCCAGCAGTCGAGTTAACCAAATTGCTGGTAACAGTCGAAAAGGATCGTGGCAGTGCACTTGACAGTAACAAAGTACTAGCGTTATTTGAGCAGAGTATGTTGGCAGTTAGCCATGGCGCAACACAACTGGTGCAAGATTTTACTTCTCTGCCTGAAATTTTTGAAGAGGGGGTTTAGTAGCGGCCAAAAATGTCCTTAAACGTTTTTTCTCTTCTCTATTGAATATGTTCTAAGATTGCTTCAAGCTCACCGTTATTGCGGTAGTGAATAATTAACTTGCCTTTACCTTTTGTATTTTGCTGCAGTTGAACCTTTGCATTTAACCGTTCGCACAACATTGATTGCAGCTGTTCTGTTTCGGCATCAATACTTTTCCGTCTTGAGGTTTTTGCTGTTGCTGCTAAGGGGTATTGTTGCACGAGATTTTCTACCTCGCGCACGGATAACCCTTCGCTGAGAATGCGTGCAACGAGTTGACGTTGATTATTGCTATCCAGGGTTAATAATGCACGGCCGTGGCCAGCTTCAAGCTCACCTTGCTGGATATGCAGGCGAATATCGGCTGGTAGTTTTAATAACCGTAAGGTATTCGTAATGGCAGTACGCGACTGTCCAACTTTGGTAGCAATTTCGTTGTGGGTGAGATGGAATTCATCAGCCAGTTGTTGCAGTGCTTCTGCTTTTTCAATTGGATTGAGATCCTCACGCTGAATATTTTCAATTAAACTAATTGCTAGCGCTGTCTCATCAGAGATAACTTGAATAATTGCTGGCACAGATTGTAAGCCTGCAAGTTGAGCTGCGCGCCAACGTCGTTCGCCAGCGATGAGCTCATAACCCCCTTCATCGAGTTCGCGTAGGACCACTGGTTGAATAATGCCCTGCTCTTTAATCGAATCGGCTAAAGACTGTAGCGCGTCATTATTAAATGTTTTCCGTGGTTGGTAGCGTCCCGGTTGAATCAGGTTTACCGCAATTTTTTCTACTCCAGATGTGGTGTCACTATCACTGATTACCGTTTGTGTTGTGAGTGTATCAAGCTCAACCGTTTTTTGGCTGCCACTTAACAGCTCCTCCAGATGTCTACCTAAACCGCGTTTTTTTGCTGCCATGGATTACCCCCTCTCACTTTCACTATCAAAGACTACTGCGTCTTCCATCTGCTCAATTTCTATATTTTCGTTGTTAGGTTGTTGTTCTGCTTCAGTAGCCGTATGCTGCTGATCATAATGGTGTAATATTTCACCTGCTAATGCCAGGTAGGCCATTGCACCTTGTGAACGTTTGTCATATTGGTAGATTGCCATACCATGGCTAGGGGCCTCAGCTAAGCGGACGTTACGTGGAATGACAGTTTGGTAGAGCCGATCATTGAAATGGTGTGCTAGCTGTGCTGAAACATCCTGAGTAAGGCGGTTGCGGCCATCATACATAGTGCGCAGTACACCTTCAACATGAAGTTGCGGGTTAATCGCCGAGCGTACTTCATCAATGGTTGATAATAGGCTCGATAGGCCCTCAAGGGCATAGTATTCACACTGAACTGGAATGATGATTGAGTCGGCAGCAACCAGGGCATTGATCGTCAGCATATTTAGCGAGGGTGGGCAGTCGATAAAGATAAAATCGTAGTTGGCAGAAATTTTAGCTAATGCCTGTTTCAGGCGGCGTTCGCGATTGAGCATCTGTGTTAACTTAATTTCAGCTACCACCAGATCATTGTTGGCAGGCAGTAGGTCATGCGCCTCAGTGGATAGTATGACTTCGCTGATATCGCTGTTCCCTAGTAGCACATCATTAATGGATTTATCCAATTGATATTTATCAATGCCACTGCCCATTGTGGCGTTGCCTTGTGGGTCAAGATCAACTAATAACACTTGCCGTTTGGTTGCTGCCAGCGATGCAGCAAGATTCACACAGGTAGTTGTTTTGCCTACGCCGCCTTTCTGATTGGCAACGGCAATGATCTTAGCCATTCGTCTGTTCTCCCCCTTGGTTAAGGTGCTGCTTAACAATACGCACCAGTGTCCGTTTGGCCGCGATGCCCGGCACATTAAGCGTGTGAAGTGAGTAACGGAATTCAGCGGGCAGCTGCGCCAGCTCAGTTTCGGTTACCTCACCCTTCATCGCCAGAAAGTCACCCTGCGAACAACACAGGTGCTGTGATAGCCTAAGCATAACATTAATTTGGCTGAAAGCGCGAGTGATAACGTGATCAAATAGCTGTTGTGGTTGCCAGTTTTCAACCCGTTCGCTAATAACAGTAATATTTTCTAGCTTAAGATCAGCCACCACCTGTTGACAGAAAGTGGTTTTTTTCTGATTACTATCGAGCAGGAATACCTGCTTGTCAGGTAGGGCAATCGCCAAAGGAATGCCGGGGAGGCCAGCGCCACAGCCGATATCAATCAGGCGTTGGCCACTAATCCATGGCAATAGCGACAGACTGTCAGAAATATGGTGGGTTACCATGCGGTGCGGGTCACGGATAGCAGTGAGGTTGTAGTGTTGGTTCCAGCGACTTAGGAGTTCAAGATAATCGGCGGTTTGCTGCCGTTGGCTATCGTTAAGCAGCGTCTTAGCTATTTCCTGTTGCAGTAGCGTGGTAAATATTGTCATGGTCACAGATTATATTCTATACTCTGGCGAATGTTTAGCGCAGTTTGGCGCCATTGTAAAGAGTAGAAGAGGATAACACTATGTCAACAGCACGCTGCAAATGCGGTATTGTCGGACTGCCTAACGTTGGTAAGTCAAGTCTTTTTAATGCCTTAACCGCTGCCGGGATTGAGGCCAGCAACTATCCGTTTTGTACCATCGAACCGAATGTTGGTGTGGTTGCGGTACCTGACCCACGCTTGACAGCCCTGTCAGAGCTTGTCAAGCCGCAGCAGACACTCCCTACCTGCATTCAGTTTGTCGACATTGCTGGTCTCGTTAAAGGAGCATCCCAGGGGGAGGGGCTAGGGAACCAGTTTCTCGCCAATATCCGTGAAACCGATGCAGTGATCCATGTTGTGCGCTGCTTTCATGATGATAATGTGACCCATGTATCAGGACAGGTGAGTCCAAAGGATGATATTGAAATCATTCATACCGAGCTGCTACTTGCTGATCTACAATCACTGGAAAAAATGTTGCAGCGGGTGGCAAAGAAAGCGCGGACCAATGATAAAGAGGCCAAAATTGAGCAGAGCTTTTTACAAAAAGCGCAGGCACATCTTAATAGTGGCCAGCCATTGCGGACATTGGCGGTTGATGAGCGTGAGTTGCCTTTTTATCAGCAATCACAACTGTTGACAATTAAACCGACGTTGTATGTCGCCAATGTCGATGAAAATGGTTTTGACAATAATCCGTTGGTGGAAGAGGTCAAAGCAATTGCAGCAGCAGAAGGTTCAGGGGTAGTGACGATCTCCGCTAGCGTTGAAGCCGAGATTGCTGCGCTGGATAGTGAAGAGCGTCAGCCGTTTCTTGATGAGTTGGGACTGACTGAACCAGGATTGAATCGTCTGATCCGTGGTGCATATGAATTACTGGATCTAATTACCTATTTTACTGCGGGAGAAAAGGAGGTGCGTGCTTGGACAGTGAAACGTGGTGCGAGCGCGCCACAGGCAGCGGGGGTGATTCATACTGATTTTGAGAAGGGTTTTATTCGTGCCGAAGTAGTAGCATACGACGATTTTGTTAAGTATGGTGGTGAGCAGAAAGCGAAAGAGGCTGGACGTTTGCGTCTTGAGGGTAAAGAGTATATTACCCAAGATGGCGATATTATGCATTTTCGTTTTAATGTTTAATGATCCTAAATTCCGCAGCTAGATATTGCTATTATTTAGTGGGTTTAAAGACAGCGAGCTCAATCTCTTTATGCTGACTCTCTTGTTGCAGGTTCGTGTGTGCAGAGTGATTGAAGCTTAGTTTATGATTTATTTTGCTATGTTGATCCTGCATAAGTAAATCAGGGTTCTCAGCATCTTTTATCTTCAGTTCGTTGTAAAGATCAGTATCCTTGGTATCTTGTGGCCCTTTTAATTTCACTGTAATTAATTCAGTTTCGTTATCACTGTGAATGCTACGTGAAACGGGCAGCAGTGAGTTGGTGCTTTTATCCTTTGAGTCGCCGAAATTAAAGAGGCTTTTAAGGTTAAAATTAAACCATCCGGAAGATGATTTCGGATTTTTGCTGAAGACTCTTTTTTCGATATTGAATTCGTTTTTCATTAGTTTCATGCAATGGGTTTGATCATCATCGTCTTTATTTTTACTGCCAAATAGGAAGCTGAAAAGTCCACCACTTTTGGGTTTGAAGAGGTCATTCTCAATGTTCTCGAACCCCTCTCTTAGCGAAGAGTGCGTCCTTTTGCAAGTATCCAGCATCGCTTTCGCCATCAGGTATTCATTAATGAATTCGTCTTCTTTACCACTTTTCTTGGTTTTCTCTAATTTCTCAATAACTGATTTAGCGAACTCTCTATCTTCTTTAGTGCTATATTTTCGAGATCCATCATTGGTGTTGGTATAGGCATTCAACTCATCTTTCAATTCATCTAGTAGGACTTCACCATAAACGCGCGCCACAATATTGTTGCTGCTGATATCTAAGGGCTGATCACCACTTTTTAGATCTTTAAGAATGTTCATTTTAAGTTTATTGATTTTTTTGGTGGTTTGTTCGAGAGTATTATACATGCTGCGGTAGAATTTATCTTTCAGTGAAGGGGCTTTATATGACTCCTCTTCTTTATTTTTTGCAATCTTTCTCTGTCTCTCTTCGTAAATAGCACCACGCTTTTTTGTTAAAGACTCTTTATCATGGTGGTTAAGATCATCAATTTGATATTCTATGGCCTCACTGTTCTCAATATATATTTCGTAGTCTTCCTCAAGTTTGGTTAAATCCTTTTTAAGGGATCGGTATTTTTTGTCATAATTTTCTTTAACGCGATTGATGTTCTTAGTTTTCTCATTCATCTCATCGATTTCTCTATCCTCTTTTTCAGAAAGCTCATGTACTTTCAA
>JANQHY010000123.1 GCA_028282395.1 Gammaproteobacteria bacterium | reverse complement strand
TTCGAACCCCCGACATCCTGCTCCCAAAGCAGGCGCGCTACCAGACTGCGCTACACCCCGTGAATTGCCGGCAGATGATAGGCATTTTACTGGCAGGTGTCAAGTTAAGACTACAAACACTCGGGTTAAAATATCGGCCACTGATGCTGGCACAACACTTGACAGTTTGATGAAAAATGTAACAATAGCCGCCTTGCTTTTGCGGTAATACAGATAGCAGGCTTGCTTGAATCAAGGTGCTTCTGTATGATCCTGCTTGCCTTATTAGTGCATTTGAGTGGTGGCTGTAGCTCAGTTGGTAGAGCCCTGGATTGTGATTCCAGTCGTCGTGGGTTCAAGTCCCATCAGCCACCCCACTTCACGAGACAAAATCACCCTTAAACGATCAAGAACACCCAGAGATTACTACTTTCATACGGCCAAACACACCAGGGAACATCATGCTTCCTACACAATGGCCCCGGCACCTGAGGTGGAATACGTATCAAGGGTTACGCTAATTTCAAGTGTACCCTGAATAGATACTTTTTATTTACGCTTAAGCTTGATATCAGCCAAATGTGCACGTGCTAAAGTGTTAATTGAATCTTCACCGGTTTTTTTACTTTGCATAAGGTCTTTTTCAGGGGCTATATCTGACTTAACACCAAAATGCTTGACAAGTTTTGTAGATACTGCCAAGTCGACTATAGCATCGGCCCCAGAATTTTTATGGCTTTCATACGCCCTTGCAATCTCATGCCACAAAACCAATTGCTCTAAATCTATAACATCACCAGGTTTGACATGAACTGCATTTTGCATCAATTCAGGCACATCAAAAACCAGCTTGGCACCCTCATCTAAGACAGCATACACACCGAGTTTTATATCTTTAAAGTCAATCATTAGCTTACTTCCCGTAATTTTGTATTGATAAATAGCGGGAATGACTGTCTTGAAAGCTGCAATTATCATAAGAGATGTGTTTGTTACAATTGATAGCGCAGCGCCGTAACGGGTATTGTGTGCCGCCTTTTAATCACGACACACACCCTTTCATTCCAACTATCACAATGAACTGATTTCCCTTTCAATATCACTGCTCGATAAGCTTTCGCTTATCTGCTAGGTATCCGACTCCATGTCAGCACCTAGTCAAATAGCACTACTCCATGTAATGTTAAATCCCTTTACCCTCAACATATCCATGTTGATTTCCGCTGTGCTCAGTACACTCCATATAATAAACACAAGGGAAAGCCACATACTATATAAAAAAAGCATGCGTTTTCTCTATCTAAATTATAATCAGCAGGGTATAATGGGTGATATATAAATAAATTTATAGGCACATGGATAAGAACAGCATAGCGTTTTGCCAGTGGGATGATATTAAAGAAGTTATCTCAAAGCTGAATCCTGAATTCGCTCAAATAGTTGATAGCTTGAGCCCAGGAGAAGACCTAAAGTTAGTACGACTTAGCTATAGTTATGGGGATCATATAATTTGCGACGGAAAGTTCCAACTACCTGGCGACCAACCAAATAATTTAACCAGCCTATGTTATGCGAGCATTCCTATGTTTATGATTATTGAGAATAATGTCGAGCTTTTTATTGATAATGGTATTATTGTACCTCTAAACATTCTCTCGCCAGGAACAATACTTGGTTTATATGAAACAGCCAATTACCTTCTTAACAAGCCCCTTAATTCCAAATGGTCTGTTACAGCAGGCGCAAGAACTATATTTACCCTCGATAAATTATCTGACACAAAAAGATACATCACGCTGTGCAGAGATTTGAAGCTGCCTATCCATGCCAGAAAATTAACCTCACTTTTTGATCACTGGTCATTATTTAAAGAAATCGCTAACTCCAAAACCGATTCAAGTGCAAAGTGGTCTGCATCGATTATTGCTTTTCCCAAACAATGGTTTGAACATCAAAACGATAAAAGCCTCAAGTGGTCAAAATTCTATAGTTATTTATTTGCCCAGACATGGGCCTCAGTAAACTTCGCTTTGGCTAGATTAAATTTAGATATCATCTGGGGAGACATCGCCACAATACTGGCAAAAACCAAAATCAAAACCAGCCCATTTATTATCGACACGGTGAAGCACCTTATAGGCGTATCACAAGGACATTTCCCAGGTTTTATCTCTAGCGATGATGAACAGTATGCCCCCATAAATGTCATTCAGGACTGCCTCATCAATGTGTACCAAATACGTGACTACTACCTAAGCATCATGCATATATCGCCGCCAAATAAACCCTCACCACAAAATCCAATATACTATTCATTATCATACCCAACACTTCTATCCGGGACGCCTTATGACGGACTACAAAAGAGCATTATGGTTAACCTAAAAACGATTAAGTACATTTTTGATCGAATCAAACCAGATGAGATGAAAATACCAACGCAATTCTCTTTTCGATATTACCACCTTTCTGAAGATATTGATGACACCATATTACCAAGCCAATTCATATTTGAAGAAGACAGCCGTTTTCATAACTTTGACACAAATAAATACAAATTTTGTTACGCTAGCCAATTCTGGAAAGGGTGTATTAAAATTACTTGAAATTAGCAATGCCGTATATCCCTGACCCAGTTAAGCACCACGCTGTTATCAGGGGTAAATAGCAGACAAAAACCTACGTGCAGGTAAATGCACAACATTTAGTAATACGTTTAATCACTTGTTTAGGCCGGATAAGCGACGCCTATTGCTAGGCGCCGCTCTCCTAAGAACCGTACGTGCAAGTTTCCCTACATACGGCTCAAGCCTCTTAAAGACTTGCGTCCA
>JANQHY010000122.1 GCA_028282395.1 Gammaproteobacteria bacterium | reverse complement strand
TGGACGCAAGTCTTTAAGAGGCTTGAGCCGTATGTAGGGAAACTTGCACGTACGGTTCTTAGGAGAGCGGCGCCTAGCAATAGGCGTCGCTTATCCGGCTAAATACAATGTGCTAAATAATCTTGCCTGGCCATCTGGTGAAAAAGTTGTGCATCAGGATATTCAGTCTGACGCACATGGGTATAACTATGGGCGGCCTCATCATTGATATAAGTGCGAAAAGTCTTATCGCTATGGTAGCGTGTGTATACTTTGTCATGCCAGTAGGCATAGTGAGTATCCTGGCCAACAAAGTCACGCCACAGCTCAATATTAACATTTTATGCAAATTGCCTGTCAAAGGTTAATTAAATATTACATTGTTTATATATTTTATGCAAATAAAAACATTAATATAATTTGACTGCATCATGATCGCGACGGCTAGTAAATAGCCAGCAGTGTATTTATTAAGGGAGATAATTATCGCTGACTTTTAAACTCCTGAGAGATATAAACTGACATATGGCCGACGGATGACGAATTAATTGGCTAAGTGATTGTTATTTTATGGTTTTATTTGTTGCCCCGGGAAGGTGACAATGTTCAATCAGTTTTTTTAGGTTTGTTACTAAGGTTGAGCCGTGTAATGGCTTTTTCAAAATCACCTTCGCTTTGGGCTTCTCGCCTGATTCGCTTCTGATGGAATTTATCATAATGGCATTCGGCATGTTGTTTGGCCATTTGTTGTGAGATTTTACCAGCATGGGTCAATATATCGCGGTCGTTTAATCCTAAGAAACCATCCAGTTTTCTTACCCAATCCTTCATTGCCATCGGGATGCGACGCATGGCTTGACCTTCTGCAAAAACAAGGTATTGTTCGACCAAATTGTTCAATGCCGCAAGCTCTTGTTCGTTTAAGTAATTTTTAGCTGTGGCGATATCATTCTTACGGACTTTTGTGCCGCGCCAATTTGTCAGCCCCATATTGGGCTTGTCGCTGTTAGCACGTTCGTGAATAATTTCAGCCGCAGTTTGTCCAGTGATCGCCCAATGCAGTTTACTTTGAACTGTTTTGAAAAAATTGATGCTGGTCTCTAATGTAGGATCGTAATCAACGCTGGTGGCATAGATGTCTGTAATTTTTGGTAAAAGCGCTTTTCAGAGGTGCGAATATCTTGAATGCGTCTTAACAGCTCATCAAAATAATCGAAAGGTTGGTCAGGGTTTTTTAAGCGTTCGTCATCTAGTATGAAGCCTTTGACGATAAATTCACGTATATGTAGTGTGGCCCATTGGCGAAAGCGAGTAGCAACCTGTGATTGGATGCGGTAGCCCACAGAGATAATAGCGTCGAGATTATAAAACTTCTTCCGACGCTTAACCTCCCGTTCATTTTCAATTTGAACTTGTAAGAATTCCTTACAAGTTGTTTTTTCATCCAGCTCGCCTTCTTGGTAGATGTTTTTTAGATGCATGGTGATATTTTGAGGCATCACTTGAAATAACTCAGCTATTAAGCTCTGCGGGAGCCAAACAGTTTCATCCTCAAGGCGCACTTCAATTTTAGTTTGCCCAGATTCTGTTTGGTAAATAATGATTTGCGAATGATTACTGTCTGGGGTCATTTTTATCCTAATATCGGCAGTTGTTTTGTTTGGTTCTGTAATTTTAACTGGGGCGAATTCGCCCAATTAGAATTTGTAGTCTATCAATAGTATATGATATACATAGGGTGAGTAATACTGAATGATTTAATGGGCTTTAAATAGTCCACCAACGTGCACCTGTAATGTTTTCTTTTCTTCAGCAGCGAAGTCCTTTAAGTGCTGAATGTCTCGTGCCAGCCAAAAATCCACGTCTTCATCTGTTTGGTTGGCATGAGCTTCAAAGGTGTCGGTTAAACTGTAACCCATGTCTTCGGTATGGACGGCGGTGCTAACGAATTAATTTCATAAGTGATTGTTGTTATTGGTGTTTTATTTGTATGGTTTTGAGAATTGCCCCTAAAGTTGCCCCAGTTATTTGTGATTGTATACTCGTGGGATTATTTCGTGCAGTTCATTTTGAAGACCTTCAGTCCACTCATGACCTACGTGTTGTTTAAGGCATTCAATAATGTTGTCAAAGTATTTTTTATTAACGATGGTTTCCAATGACTTGTAAAAGGCAGTATTGCGATTAACGCCGTCAAATAGTACTAAGGGGTAACAGCCTTTTGATTTATCTATTAACAAATAGTCTTTGTAGTTGTATGAGTGGATAACATAAAGATGGAATAATTCATTGTCGGTGCATCCTTCTATTGGCATGTCGGTATTCGATAACCTGTCCCAAGTATTAATGAGTTTTTTAAGCTCTGCATCGCACTGGTCGCTGCTCCAGTTATTGTGTAATAACCGACGCACACCGTAGCATATCAGTAGTCGGTAACTTATGTTATGGTCCCTGCCTCGAAACATCCATGGTTTATCATAAGTTCTTTTCTCAATCTCAAAGATATAACCATTCATTTTTAACACATTTTATAGGTTGTATTTTATATTAATTATAGGCCAATTAATTAAGGTGTTTGGAAGTAGGTTGTAACCCCGCTACCTAAAAGCTTTGAGCATCTAATAACACTTATGTGGTAAAAGTAAACTCTAAGTTCGTAGTGGTATTATTTCTGTGGATGCTACAAATGTTTTCCTTTTAGCCATCTGCCTATCTATATTTCTGGAGGAAGTTATTTATGTGCAAAAAAGACTCGGCAAGAAAATTCTGGTTAAATAAAATTGGAATAGAAGACTTTTTATTATTTAGCTTGTCTTTCAAGTGAAAGTAGCAGAGCTCTAATGCCAGTCTGGTATCGGCAGTAAACACATAATCAACATCGATATGTAATGCGTGTTGTAAATCATTAATTTCATTCGGAGTTAGGTCTCGAGGTTTATCATCCCCAGTTAGGAAAGAGTGCAGACTGTCTCGAAGTATGCCAATGGAGTTTTTCTTGGTGTCATCTTTGCATATTGATAGAAAGCGTCCGTATAAGCTAATGCTTTTTTTGTGAGGGTTCCATTTTTTACCTCGGCTAGCTCTAATTGTCCTGAAAGCTCTTGTTATAGAATCAGCATTGTCAGGTGCAAAGGTGCCCCGGTCAAACCCAACTGTGTTTTTGTTACCTTCAAACCCAAAGAACGCAAGAGTATCAAATATCTTGCTGGCTAGAATTTTTTCATCATATAAAGGTTCAAGTTTTTCTAGGTTGCCTAAGATGTACAGTTGTAGATTATTGTCATTTTTTACAGATTGAAGTTCGGCTAGGCGCTTTTCTAGCTCGTGGTGGGTTATATCGCCATCAATAAAATGGCAAAGTATGTTGGTGTCAACTGCTATGGATGCATTTTGAACTAATTTAAGACTTGAGTGTAATAGATGGTAAGTGCTATCCATTATACTGTTTAATAAGTTCACTCAGTTGATTTTCTTCAGTGTAAAAGTAACACGTTGGCAGTTTTAAAACTTGCGCAATCTTCTTTAAGGTCGAAAAGTTAGGTATATGAGTCCCACGTTCATACTGATTCATGCGTGCACTGGCCGTAGACGGGTCGATACCTGCTTTTACACCTAATTGTTTCTGTGATAACCCCGCGGCAATGCGAGCTTCTTTAATCCTTTGGGCTACAGGGCAGTCTTCCATGTCTATTTACTGTTGATTTGCATAACTAAGAGATTCTTAGTTTTTTGCTTGACTGCATACTAAGGATTCCTTAGTATGTGATTGGGGTTCATTTATAGGGGGAGAGTAATGAACATTAAATCTTTTGGCGTTTCAGTAATTTTAATGGCTGCTATGGCAGCTCCAGTTATAGCAAATGCATCACACTGGGTGCGTGGTTATACGCGCTCAAATGGGACTTATGTACAGGGGCATATGAGTATGGACCCAGGTGAATCACGAGCGACAGGAATGTCTTACCATAACAACCAGCTTGTTCCTCGTGGGCAGTATCGCGACAGTAGCAACTCATATAGTGCTGGCACTAATAGCTATGCTGGCAGTGGATACCAGAGCAGCTCGTATTCGAGTAATCGTTCAAGTGGTTATGGCTCTTATTAATAAGGCAAGAAAAATGAGAGCGTTACAATGCTTTGTTTTTAGTGCGAATGTATTCGCTTTAGCAGGGAAGCCATTTGCGTGGGAATTAATTTAAGTGAAGAGCGATTCAGGTGAAACTTGGGACTCATTAATTTTATTGGCCCTGATATTTATTATCCTCATATTTGGTAAAAGCTGGTATTACAACAAGTCAAACTATAACATCATGCATGACTCTGCTTTGAAGGGTTCTTTCTTCCTGCAATGTGTCGTTGCGATAAAGGGCAAATATCCGACTTTGGTTAGGCAATATCCTCTCGAGCGGCATATATCTGTTTGCAAGAAAGGTGATACTTACTGTAAGGCGAAGCAGGCAGGACAATATACAATGGTTGTTATATTCAATTTGCCGTCAAGAACGGTTGCTGACCAATGTGTTCAAGACATTCATCGTGGCAAGATTAGTAAATACTTTCTGAATGTTATGACCCCGATAAGCTTTAACCAGCCAGAAGTTAAACTGGGTTGAAGGCTCTGGGTAATGCAGTAGCTGTAAGCTGTAGCAATGAGGTGGTGCATGTTCAGTGATTTATCCCCCTTGATTGCTCCACTGTATCAAGCCGCTGCCTAAGTTCTTTCACTTCTACCGCATCGATATAAGCTTTAGTGCATGCCATCAACCGCTGTGCCTCTGCAGGGGTAATCTCGCCATCAGATAATGCCTGCATAATCTGTCTGGCTTGCTCATATGCGTTACCCGTCATATCAACTCCATCAACTAATGTGCTGTCCTCGGGTTTAGCCGGTAGTACGCGTTCCAGAATGAGCTTAATCATCTGCGTGTTGCCGTCTTTGGCTAATTCAATGGCCTTGTCAGCAATGGTCTTTAAGTCCGATTCGGCCAGTTCCAAAAATTTGCGGCGTTTGTCTTTCACCCCCTTTGGGCGTCCTGCTGGGTTACCTGATATTCCTTTTTCAAATGGCATGTTGTTCTCCTGTTGATGTAAACAATGTCAAAGTTGCATGTGATTCTGTAAGTGGTTGCAGCCAGGTTGCGCGTAAAGTTGCATTAACTTCATAAGGTTTTCCTTATGTTGCCGTACAGCATTGCGCTGTGATTTCACTGATTGTTGCATGATTTATCCTTAAAGTTGCACGGTTGCATGGCCTAGGGGGTGCAACTACGCAACTAGTTGTAATCCTTCTTCCTTGGCGCGTTTTAGGTGACGAGATACTGTTGATTTGTTAATTCCTAATTCTTCGGCAATTTCCAGGGGTGTTAGCCCCTCTTGCTT
>JANQHY010000056.1 GCA_028282395.1 Gammaproteobacteria bacterium | reverse complement strand
TTTCGTCAACATAAACGATACCACACTCAGCTTTACTAACATCATAATCACAGCGGCGCAGCAGTTTTTGAATAATGTTTTCCACATCTTCACCTACATAACCTGCTTCAGTCAGTGTTGTTGCATCAGCAATCGCAAAAGGCACATCAAGTATGCGTGCTAGTGTCTGTGCCAATAGGGTTTTACCACTACCGGTTGGGCCGATTAACAGTACATTACTCTTTGCCAGCTCAACCTCAGGATCAATCTCTTTGGCAGCTGTTCCACGTAAACGTTTATAGTGATTATAGACTGCTACAGACATCGCTTTTTTAGCAAAACTTTGTCCAGTAACATAATTGTCTAACGTCTCTTTGATTTCAGCAGGAGTAGGGAGTGCTACCTCCTGTTCATTTTCCTGCTCTTCCTCTTCACTAGCTTTTTCAAACTCTTCGATCAGGATATCATTACATAGCTCAATACAATGGTCGCAGATAAATACCTTGGGGCCAGCAATAAGTTTTTTTACCTCTTCCTGCTTTTTGCCACAAAATGAGCAACTATAATTATCACCTTTATTTTTGTCACTTTTCTTTGCCATGCTTGTTCTCGCGTTACTTAACCGTTATGCTATTTAGCTGTTTTCTTCCCCTTCGCTGCTGATGCGCGTTTATCGAATACTTTATCAATAAGGCCATACTCTTTAGCTTGGTGGGCGTTCATAAAGTTATCCCGATCAGTATCCTGTGAAATTCTTTCAATAGGTTGGCCTGTATGGTGAGCAAGCAGTTCATTGAGGCGTTCACGAATATAGAGAATCTCTTTTGCATGAATCTCAATGTCTGTTGCTTGGCCTTGAAAGCCGCCAAGTGGTTGGTGGATCATGACCCGAGCATTTGGCAAGCAGTAGCGTTTACCGCTTGTTCCGCCCGCTAATAGAAAAGCACCCATACTACAAGCTTGACCGATACACATGGTGCTAATATCGGGTTTAATAAACTGCATAGTATCGTAGATGGCCATACCTGCAGTAACCGAGCCTCCTGGGGAGTTGATATAGAAATGAATATCCTTATCTGGATCCTCTGACTCAAGAAACAGCAGTTGTGCTGTAATCAGGTTTGCAATATGGTCTTCAACTGTGCCAACAAGAAAGACAATGCGGTCTTTCAGTAAGCGTGAGTAGATATCATAGGAACGTTCGCCACGTGCCGTCTGTTCAACAACAATAGGAACCAGGGAAGAAGATTGTATCATAGTCTGTTCACTCATATTTATTGCTCCAAAATTTTCTGTTGTGCTTCCAATGTTTCATTATAACTTAACTTTTTCTCTATAATTGTAGCTGATTTCAGTAAAGATTCTGCTACTTGGCCCTCTAAAATCTTAGATTTAATCTGATTCAGGCGACTCTCGTCTTCATAGAACCATGTGGCAATCTCATTGGGGTTGTGATAGCGGCTGGCAACTTGCTCAACCTCTTGCCACACTTTGTCCTCATCTGCCTTCATGTCGTGTGCATTAGCATACTGACCGATCAGTAGACCTAATTTAACCCGTTTTGCCGCAGCTTGATTGAGCTCACTTTTATCCTCTTCACTGAGGTCAGTGACGGTGGTTGCCTGTTCGTACTGCTTTAGTAGGTAAGTAACCTCTTGAGAAACCAGTGTTTCAGGTAATTGAATGTCATTGTTTGCCTCAATGAATTTATCAAAAACTGCTTGTTGATTGATGAAATTAAAGGCTTTTTCAAGATTGGCGCTCAATACTTTGTTTACTTCTTCACGTAGTTGTGTCAAGCCCTCTTCAAAGCCAATTTCATTGGCAAATTGATCTGTTATCTCAGGTAATTCTGCTTCAGAAATACGTTTAATGGTGGCTTTAAACTCAATCTCTGCACCAGCTAAATCCTCACGTGTATGATCTTCAGGGTAGGTGGCAGTTAAAGTTTTACTCTCTCCCGCTTTGACGCCTGCAAGTGCCTTTTCAAATGCTTCTGGCATGGTATTGCTACCTAATACTACTGACATTTGACTCGTTTCATCATCATCACTCTGGCTGTCAAACTTGAATGGTTCACTCGCCTTAAATGCTTCATAGGTTAATGTAACAAGATCTTGCTCTTTTGCTGCACGTGAAACTTCCTTCCACTCTTTGTGCTCTTCGCGCAATTTTTCCAACTGTTTATCAATATCTTCATCCGTTACTTCACTGCTAATTTTCTCAATCTCTATGCCAGTTAGCTCTTTGAGATCAAATTCAGGCAGTATTTCAAATTCAGCACTGAATTCAATATCTTGTCCTGGGTCTGCTTTGATTTCGGTTATTGCAGGATTACCAACTAGGCGTAGCTTCTCATTTTCAATCGCTGCAGATAACTCTTTATTGACAATTTCTGGGATCATTTCATTGCGAATAGATTCGCCATATTTCCTATCAATGACTTTTATTGGCACTTTTCCTGGGCGAAAACCATCGATTTTTGCTTTTTTCGATATATCTTTCAGCCGTTTATTGTATTCTGCCTCAACATCTTGTCCAGGCACCTGGATTTTTAATTTGCGCATTAGATTAGGTAATGCTTCCAAAGTTGCTGCCATAATCACCTCATTTCTTTTCAGCTTAGAATTATAACCTTGGGGCAGTCTGCCAAATTTCAAAGTTAAAGTCGCCTTTATTTCATATGAAAAAGCGATTAATTATCTAGCAGGAATAACTGCTGTTGGTTTGACTGGTATGTACCCCTCTCTTATCTATAATCATCACTAACTGTTTAAAAAACATTCAAATTATAATAATTCTTCACGTTCCTATAGTTTGCCAGTTATCTAGCTATTACGCTAGCCCTGATGAATATTTTATTACCATGGTGCGAAAGGAGAGACTCGAACTCTCACGGGTGTTACCCCACTGGAACCTAAATCCAGCGCGTCTACCAATTCCGCCACTCTCGCTTTGTCACTCCTTAAATAAATGAGGAGTCATTCTAACTGAAAAAATTACAGAAAACTATAGTTTTTTATCGTCTCTTCCAACCCTGTTTAACAGCAATTAGGGAAGGGGGAGGAAGATAATAGAAGCAGTAGGTCATGCTCTCTTAATTATATTTATCATTTTTACAACCACTGACGTCTTCCCGCTCCTTGTCCGCGCCATCCAGCAACGTAACTGATGGTGGCAGATTGCTTTATTAAGCTCGCAATGACAGGGGCATTATATCTTCTGGAAGAGAGCGCTCGAAGGATTGGGAGAGGCAAACTAGAAGATATGGTCAATGTCTGACATCAATATGTAAGCAAAATGAACACCATCGTCTATGGTTATAACTTAATAGCTTCTGTTGGGAACGTATTATTAGAGAAGAGGAGGCATTATGAATAGTTTTAAGCGAAGAGTTGGTAAACAGAATTTACCGCTTATTGCGATATCAGATTATGATATCAATCAATATCCTTTTAGCTTTTTAGACGATTTAAATCGTCTTCAGTTCGATTATCGCTTATGGCTAGCTGCACAACGAACAGTAACAGCCAAATACGCTAATGCGCGTTTTGCTAGAACAGATCTTAAGGTCACAGTGAGTCTTGATAATGTGCAGCTTGATCCGGCATTGAGTCAGTTAGCTATCAATAATCAGGTAGTAGATTATATAAAAAGTAATCAAGATAATGAGCAGCCCCCTAGACCAGAAGCCATTAATGGTTACTTTCACGCTATTTTACCACTACTAACTTTTGTCGAAGATAATAACCATAGTAATGGTGTTAGTGGTCAATTTAAACTGTTCTTTCTACTGGTAGCAATTAAAGAGATCAAGCAGAGCTGTTGTAATGGGCAAGAGTCTGTTGTGCAAGTAAGCTATACCAATCACCAGTTGCATATCGGGGGGCTCACACTAAAGAAATTATTGCTGCCATCAGAACAACAGCAACATAATGATGTATTGAGTTTATTAAGCAAGTATCTTTCACAACAGCAACAAGCTATTTCACTGAATCAGATGTTGAATGAGAAATTTATTTGTGGTGAAAACTTAAGAGTAGTGACCTATCCTTATGGTTTCTCTACTAATGAGGTTGATCTGATTCAACCAGAGAAAAACCAGATGGTTTTAATGGTAGGCGGAAGCCTTGAGAAGCCGACACAAGCAACACTTATCTTTACTAAGAATGGACAAAGAAATGTTGTAAGTAGGGATCCCGATCATATGGGAGATATCTTCAAGAAAATTATAAAACAGCGGCCATCGAATCATCTTCAATTGCATAGAAGAAGTAGTGTTGGTGAAGATATTAGTATTGCCGCGTATCAGAATAGTGAACTATTGCAAGATATCTCTACTACATTTAATCATGCAGATTATTCAGTTGGTCTGATTGCTGAACTGATGCAGATAAGAAATAAAGATAAGTTGACACTTGCTGAATACAAACGAATGGTAGGTGAAATATATAGCTGCTTACTATGTTTGAGTGCTGCGTATGATCTCCATGATGCGGGCAACAGAAAGGTGCGTGTACGCCGCTGTGCGGATTTAAGTCAACAATATATTCAAACCGCTTTGCAACAATCAACACCACTACCCTATAATTTTTCTGTTGACCAAATTATAAAGCCGAACAATATTAACTTTAATACTATAAAAAATCAGTCGCTACTACAAAGTAATGCTGAAGTTGATTATAACCTATACATGCCAAAACGTAATCTATGGGAAAAGTTTTGTCATTGGACCTCAAAACATAAACTGTTATTAACTTATCTGGTTGCATCAATTGTAGTTATTGCACTGACACTATTATTCATTTTACAACCTTTTACTTTGCCACTGTTTTTATTAACAGCAATAAAAACGTTTATCACTTATGAGGCAACTTGGAAATTAGCTGCTACTGGAACAGCATTGGTCTGGGGAGCGTTCTCGACATGTTGGCTTGCTGTTTGGACAGTCGCAAAACTCATTAGCAACTATTGTTGTTGCTGTAGAGATGATGCGAAAGAGGATAATACCAATGCTCAGATAATTCATAATAATGATAGTTTAAGTATTTCTAATAGCTTGCGTGACCACAATTTAGAACACTACGATGACCATAGCAAACTTCTCGATCACAAAACAGATAAACAGAGAAATCTTCATGCTAGCAATGATGATTACAACATTATTCATGAGTTTAATGAGAGCAAAATGGAAAGAGATAAAGAGAGTAGCCATAGTAGCTTATCTCTTAATGAAAATAACCATAACCCAGTTTCTGTCGTCTCAATGATGCTAGTGCCATCCTTACAGCATCAACGAAACCGCGATAACGATAGTTTACAACAAAGTCATCCTTGGCAGAATAATGAATCGCATGACAATGAACGTACAATTCTAGCAACAGAGCAGTATAAACAATACAATAATAATAAAACTGACTTGATTATAGAGACTGATGATGACATTAGTGACCAAGACAGCCAGAAACATACTATTGAATAAAGACAACTGTATCCGATTTTGCTACACTGGGGCCGATTTGAATAAAAAACGATAGAAACAATGACAGCCAAAACAGACTATATTGTTACCAGCGGCACTAAAGTGACCAATGCCCAGGGTATTCATCTTATTAAAGATGGCATCAAACATAACCCTAACGCACAGCCAAACCGAGAGCAGAAACCAGAATGGTTGCGTATTCGTATAGGGAATAACGCTACTTATCAAAAAGTTAACAGTATTGTCAATGATAATCAGTTAAGCACCGTCTGCCAGGAGGCCAAATGTCCAAATATTCATGAGTGTTGGCAAGCAGGAACAGCCACCCTGATGCTAATGGGCTCAATCTGTACCCGTGCTTGCCGTTTTTGTGCGGTCGATACAGGTAACCCTCGTGGTTATCTTGATGCTGAAGAGCCACAACGTTCAGCCAAAGCTGTCCAATTGATGCGGTTACGTTATGTGGTATTAACGTCAGTTGACCGCGATGATCTTGAGGATGGCGGCGCTAGCCATTATGCTGCCTGTATTGAGGCAATCAAAGAGCTGATGCCGCAAACAGCAGTTGAAGCATTAACGCCTGATTTTGGCGGCTCTATTGAAGCATTGGAGACGTTATTGGCAGCAGATATCGCCGTTTTTGCTCAGAATATTGAGACAGTAGAGCGCTTAACCCATCCGGTACGCGATCCACGCGCCGGTTATGCGCAAACACTTAATCTGCTCGCTCATGCAAAAGCGTATAGTAAAGAGCAACAACGTACCTTTTTAGTAAAAACCAGCTTGATGCTTGGGCTTGGGGAGCGTGATGATGAAATCATCGCAACAATGGATGATCTACGCCAGGCTGGGGTGGATGTTCTTACTCTTGGCCAATATCTCCGCCCGACAGCTAATCATCTGCCAGTCGAGCGCTACGTCACGCCAGAACAGTTTGAACGTTATCGCCAATGGGGATTAGAGCGGGGATTTCTTGAGGTTGTTGCTGGACCATTGGTACGTTCTAGCTACCGTGCTGAAAAAGTGTTGGAGAAGCATGGTCTGCTGGATGAAGAGCAGGGCTCAAGGTTTT
This sequence comes from Gammaproteobacteria bacterium, assembly GCA_028282395.1. The sequence continues at coordinate 5,297 of JANQHY010000056.1, read as the reverse complement.
AATCACCAATCGAGGCCAGAGAGAGATGACGCAGCATTTAACTATTCGCCAATTTGATCTGCAACCCTATCAGCAGTGTTACACGGCAATGCAGCAGTTTACTCATGAGCGTAATTCAGAGAGTGATGATGAAATTTGGTTGTTACAGCATCCAGCAGTTTTCACTCAAGGAAAAACCACTAAAGCAGAGCATTTTCTGGCGCCAACTACGATACCAGTGATTAATAGTAATCGTGGCGGGAAAGTCACTTACCATGGACCAGGGCAGTTAATCGGTTACTGCTTGATTGATATGCGCCGGCGCGGCATGCATATTCGCCAGCTGGTTGACTATATTGAGCAGTCATTGTTGCAGCTATTAGCAGAGAATGGTATTACTGGTCAGCTGGTCGCCAAACAGCCAGGTGTTTATGTCAAAGGGGAAAAGATTGCCTCATTGGGTTTGCGCGTTCATAAAGGTTGTAGCTACCACGGTTTCAGTTTAAATGTCGCAATGGATTTGCACCCTTTTAGCCTTATTCAACCATGTGGACTGGCAGATCTGCAAGTGACCCAACTTGCCAATCTTGGTTGTAATAAATCTTTGCAACAGATAACCAATGAGATGGCGCTTATCCTTCAGCAACGCCTACCTCCATGTATTCATAGCAGAGGGGAAAAAAATGATTTTTGATGCCCATTTTCATATTATTGATGAACGTTTTCCGTTGATTGCCAATAAAGGCTTTCTGCCACAACCTTTCAGCGTTGAAGACTATCAAGCCTGTATTGCAAACCTAGATGTTAAGGGTGGCGCTGTTGTCTCCGGTTCATTCCAGCAATTTGACCAGAATTATCTGATTGCAGCATTAAAAGTGTTAGGCAGTAACTTTGTTGGTGTCACACAACTACCCGCCGATACGAGTGATGAAGAGATTCTTACGCTTAATCGCTACGGGGTGAGGGCGCTCCGTTTTAATCTTTATCGTGGTGGATCAGCAAGCGTTTCCCGGCTGGCTGAATTCGCTCAACGTGTTTATGATTTGGCACAGTGGCATGTAGAGCTCTACGTTGACTCTAGTGAATTAGCTGAATTACAACCTTTATTGTTGACACTGCCTAAAGTTAGCATTGACCATCTCGGCTTATCACAAACTGGCTTTACTCAGTTACTTGAATTAGTCGCGCAGGGTGTTCATGTCAAAGCTAGCGGCTTTATGCGTGTTGATTTTGACGTTGTTAAGGCTCTACAACAGATCTATGCGGTAAACCCGGCGGCACTTATGTTTGGCAGTGATCTACCTGGTACACGCGCACCACGACAGTTCTCTCAACAGGACCTGCAATTAATTAAAGATAACTTTGATCAGACAGCGGTAGAAAAGATTTTATGGCATAATGGTGCTGAGTTTTATCGAATTTAGAGCCAATAGAGAAATGTCATGGCGCAACGCAACAGAAAAATTATCCATATCGATATGGACTGTTTCTATGCTGCTATCGAGATACGTGATAATCCATCACTGCAAGGTAAGCCGGTAGCAATCGGCCGTCCGCCAGAACAGCGCGGGGTGCTTGCCACCTGTAATTATGAAGCAAGAAAATATGGTCTACATTCGGCAATGTCATCAGCACAAGCATTGAAGCAGTGTCCACAGATAATTTTACTGCCAGGTAATATGGAAAAGTATCGTCAAGTGTCTCAACAGATTCAACAGATTTTTCATCAATACAGCGAAATCGTTGAGCCAATTGCACTCGATGAAGCATTCCTTGATGTAAGCGATTCCAGCCACTGTCACGGTAGTGCTACTTGGATTGCGCAGGCAATTCGCCAGCAAATTTCTCAACAGTGTCAGATCACTGCATCGGCAGGAGTATCGGTAAATAAATTTCTTGCTAAAATTGCTAGTGATTGGAATAAACCTAACGGCCAATTTGTTATTCCTCCTGAGCAGATCGATACGTTTATTGTTGCGCTACCGGTAAAACGTATTGTTGGCGTAGGGCGTGTCACAGCGGATAAGCTACATAATCTTGGTATTACAACCTGTGCGGATCTACAAAAATGGAGTCGTAGTGAATTATTACGTCGATTTGGTAAATTTGGTGAACGCCTTTACCGCTTCTGCCGTGGAGAAGATAATCGTCCAGTAGAGCCGCAACGTATTCGCCAATCATTAAGTATTGAAACAACTTATGTTGATAACCTAGTTGATCTTAATGCCTGCCTGGCACAACTCGACAATTTATTAACTAAGTTAATGCAACGTTTGGCCAAACGTGAGCAACGCCCGATTGAAAAGCAGTATATTAAAATTAAATTTCATGACTTCAGTCATACAACGGTTGAATGCCTCTCTAGCGATACCAATCGAGTTGTTTACGAAAAATTATTAGCAACGGGTTTCGCCCGCGGTAATAAAGCTGTACGACTACTGGGGATTGGCGTGCGATTTGCTGCACCAGTCACACAACAACCATCTGGGCAATACAGTTTTGACTGGTGATATTGCTATTTATTTATAGTTGATAAAGCTCGGAAACTATAAAATAATAACGCTAAAAAGCAGTAAATAACTAAGATAATTGCTAAGGTAAGTAATCGACCATTGTAGAAACTGCTTACTATCGAGCTACTTAACACACCAAAAACTGCAATAAAGGCAGAAAACAGCGCCACATTAACGCCCATTGACTCGTCACTGCTCTCCATAATCATACGATTAAGAATTGGAAAACAGATACCTGATGTTGCAGAGATAATCATCATGCCAATGATAATGATAAATAGCGCTTGAGGTAATAACCATATAAGTGAAAACGTAATCATGGCACTGATACAAGCAATAATCAAACTTGTTTTTACCATGAAGTGTGTTGAAATACGTCTCATTAGTGGTTTAATAATGCGTGTAGCACAGATAAATGAACCAAATACTAGTGCTTGAAAGAGGCCAAACATAAATACACTATGGTGAAACTGATCGATCACTAGAAATGGCCCAGCAGATATCCACACTATCATTGTGCCAAATAGAAAGCAGAGGGCTAAAGTTAAACAGATATAGTTGCGATTGCTAATAATATTTCGGTATTGGCATAAAATCCTCTTTACCTGTATAGGGTGATTATTCTCAATCGGATTTGTCTCTGGCATTTTAAATGCTAAAAATGACAAAAGTATCATAGCAGCGATAGCCAATAGCCAAAATATCGTCCGCCAATTAGCCAGATAGAGTATAACTGCTCCCAAAAGCGGCCCTAGTGCCGGTGCTAATACAATCACACTGCTCATCCAAGCCAGAGTATGAATGGCGCGACTATAGTCAAATAGCTCATGAATCGTTGCATAACCGGGAATGACGACAGATGCTGCGGCAGTACCCTGCATAAAACGAGCAAAGAGAAAGAGATGAATATTACTAGTAGTACTGCAGAGTAGGGAGGCGATAATGAATACTATCCCGCCTATTAATAAAATAGGTCGACGGCCATAGCGGTCAGCTAATGGGCCTAGAATAAGTTGCATGGAGGCCGTCCCAGCAAACCATGAAGTGAGTGTGAGTAATGCCAAATGGTTTGAGGCATGTAGATCCCTAGTCATGATAGGTAGAGCAGGCAAGTAGGCGTCATTAGACAGGTAGATTACCATCTCATAGAGCACTAATAACAGAGGAAATAGTATTGTTGAACGATGAATAACCTTTCTTGACATAGCGTTCTCCCTATTAAGACCATGATACGCAATAAGTTTTTTATATTCAATAAAATCTTATAATTTTGTAATTATATAGACAATATGGCTAATCGTATTAATTGTAATTCATAGAAAAGGCATGATACTATCAAACACAATTTTAAATAAGGAATTTCAAGACTAGGTGAGGTTATTTCAATGGCTAACGATTCCAATAATACTGCCGATATCGGCTTTTTTGAAAAATATCTTACACTATGGGTGATATTGTGTATGGTTGCTGGCGTCAGTATTGGACATTTTGTGCCTCACACGATTCACTGGTTGGGGAATATAAAATTAGCGGAAGTTAATATACCTGTAGCAATACTCATTTGGCTAATGATTATTCCGATGCTAATTCGCGTTAATCTGCATGAAATCATTCATGTTAAAGCGTATTGGCGTGGGATTACTGTCACCCTTATTATCAATTGGTTTATCAAACCCTTCTCAATGGCCTTTTTAGGATGGCTTTTTATTAAACACCTTTTTGTAGGGTGGCTGCCAGCTCATCAGATTGAACAGTATATTGCTGGGCTTATTATTTTATCTGCCGCACCATGTACTGCAATGGTATTTGTATGGAGCTACTTATGTAAGGGAGAGGCTAACTTTACCCTGACGCAGGTTGCGTTAAACGACCTTATTATGATTATCGCCTTTGCACCAATTGTTGGGCTACTGCTGGGGATAACAAATATTCATGTGCCATGGGATACCTTATGCTACTCTGTCATTATTTATATTATTATTCCCTTTATTCTGGCACAGGTGATCAGAAAAATTTGTACTTCGCGTCAACATTTTTCTCTTACAAGCCTACTTAAAATACTGCATCCCATCTCACTTGTATCACTTTTAATGATGCTGATACTATTATTCAGCTTTCAAGGTGATACGTTACTTAACCAACCAGTGGTTGTACTACTAATCGCTATACCCATTTTAATTCAGGTCTATTTTAACTCCATGCTTGCTTATTTCTTGAATAAAATTACGGGTGAGAAACATTGTGTTGCAGGTCCTTCGGCTTTAATTGGCGCAAGTAATTTTTTCGAGTTGGCCGTGGCAACTGCCATTAGTCTTTTTGGTTTTAAATCTGGTGCGGCATTAGCAACAGTTGTTGGGGTCTTAGTTGAAGTGCCTGTCATGCTATCAGTTGTTCAAATTGTTACTCGAACACAATTTTGGTACCAAAAAAAATAAATCATTAATTCCTAGAATGTTTATAAAGGAGTCATCAGCCAATCTCTCTATCTAGTCCAAATAGCTACATATTGAGACAATCTTAATCGGGATCAGTATGTAAGTGTGCTGGTTAACATTTTTTATTCAGACAAATAGCTTCTATCTGTTTGATAAATCATATTTTTATATTATACTAAGTTATGCTAAACTAGTGTCAAACAGAAGGAGTTGTTATGATGAAAAGGGCATATTTCACGACAAAGTGGGTATTTGTTCTAGCTGCTGTCGGTTCGGCGGCAGGTCTTGGCAACTTATGGCGTTTTCCCTATCTAGCTTATGAAGATGGGGGCGGTGCATTTTTTGTTGCTTATCTTACCTGTCTCTTTCT
>JANQHY010000009.1 GCA_028282395.1 Gammaproteobacteria bacterium | reverse complement strand
TCAATAATGTATAACGCCCCCCTATTCGATTTATAGCAATCGGGGTAATAAAACGGCCTAAAAAGGCACCAGCGCCAACTGTGGTAGTTAACCAACCATAAACAATCGGATTTAAGTGAAATTGGGTTTGCAAAATGAATGCACTTGTTGTGGCATAGGCCATATTTGACGCCATTGCAATACCAGAAATCAACATACAGCCAACAAAAAGCGAATGTAACAGCAGCGATTTATAGTTCTGATAAACGATCTCTACTGTGCAAGCACGTGGATTTTTATGCTGATTTGTCTCTGGGCAAAATAGCATATAGGTAAGCAATGCAAGAGCTAATACTGTACCTAATACAACAAAGTTTGCCTTCCAGCCTATCCAGTGTTGAATATAGCCACCTATTACGGGCGCTACAACTGGTGACAAACTAAATACCATCGCAAAATAGGAGCCAACAGTAGCTAGCCGATCTCCCTGCAATACATCAGCAACAATGGTTCTTCCCAAACCCAGACAGACGCCAGAACCTATACCTTGTAACAGCCGTACCAATAAAAAAGTATGAATAGTTGTCGTGAACGGTGTAACATAGCTCGACAATGCTGCTAATGATAAGCCAAATATCACTATCGGTTTGCGGCCATAACGGTCAGAGAGCGGTCCATAAAAAAGCAAACTCGATCCCATCCCTAATAGAAAAATTGATACTGACTGTTGCATGTGCGGTTTATCAGTTTGCAGATAGGCCATAATATGTGGCATTGACGCTAGATGAATATCAATACCCAATGTGCCGCAAATGGCGACGAAAACAGTAATGGAAAGGATTTTAAACTCTTGTCGTGTCAGTGTAACTGCCATTGTACTACTCTTGACTCTTGACTTGCATATTGAAACTAGACGGTAACCTAAATTGTCTGTGGCGTCAAATTGCTATACGCGTATAGGAATTCTTAAGGCGAAGCCTCAATACTGTTGCCTACTCTCTGTCATCCCGGTACATCAATATCACGTCGTCCCGCAGAGTGCTGGACCGCAAGGACGAGGGCTGGAGCTACAGGATAGCAATGAGGTAAGACAAGATTCGTGGTTGTAGCGAGATTATTAGAAAAGAGTCAGCACATCTAGTTCTACTCAGTCTCCAGCAGTTCAAATGCCGTTGTAGCGCCACTAAACATAATGGCGTAATTTTTATTTTTATGGCAAAAGCGAATAACATTACCTGTCTTTAATGCCCCTTCTTTTAAACGGACGACAGGATGGTTTAAGCTATCATGTAAAGTTAGTCCCTCAACAATATCTGACTTTTTGATTTTAACCTCTAGATAGGCGTGTTGCTCAATAAACGGCTTAGTACGCAACATCTCTTCTACATGCTCAACTTTAGCATATATGGGACGACTGACAGCATGCTCTTCTAGTGCGCCTGCCGTTACCAGCTTCTGCCACGAGCTTAATTGGCTGCCTTGTGAGTTAAATAGGTAAATATAGACATATGTCTCATCCTCGTGCAGCTCCATAGCACCATTGTCGTCTGCTTCAGCACCTTCTCCAAGAATGACTGGTGCAGCAGTGTCAACTTTGTCAATCAACTGCTGTAGCTCGCGTGGAAAGACCTTAAAGCGGTCAACACGATATTTCTCGCGTAGCCCCATCTCTGTCTGTTTTATTTTAGCAAGAAGTTCACGTAGGCGGATTGTAGCATTTTCAACATCATGCTCCATTTGATCTTCGACATCCCTTGCCTCTTCAGCATAACGAGTAAAAGCCTCTTGCAATTCTTTCAAGAAGCTTACCTCATTTGGTGAGATCATGAATTCCTCTCCTTAGTCTTTTTTAAATTATTTCCCGTCTATAAACTGAGATTACCGGTGACATTATGACTCATATCATCCTGATTTTCCACTTTATCTTGTTGCTCATTGTTGAGCTGTTTAGTTTCAGTGATTGGCTGAGTTTTACCAGCATTCAAATTAAATCTATTCGGGTTGCCACTCAATGTACTGTTTTGCTGACCTACTTTAATCAGGTTATCGATAGCTTTATTTCCATTTAGCAAATAGGGCGTTACCTGTTTTGAAACATTCTGCATCTCTCTTATCGCATCGCCCTTCTCAACAAAAGTTTGGGTCAATTGTTTTTCCATCTGTGAAGAGGAATTGTTAGTTTGTTCGTGTTTGTTTTGCATGAGGGCCACCTCTGAATATTCTACTTATTGCTCGATCTACTTACATTTAAATTATACAACAATTGGACTACAAAGTCAATATATCTTATCTCACGATTCGTCGTAGAGCAGCTCGTCTAGCGCCACTGCGTCTTTTGACGGGGCTGCTTTTATCAACTCATTCATCACGTCAATTGTACAAAGATAGCGAAAAACCTCCGGTGTCATATCATCAAATTTCACTTTTTTGCCTAATAGGCTTCCTTCAGCATCCTCAAATGTTACGCCTATTCCATAGCCTAAACAAAGAGATAACAACTGATCTGCTCGTCGGGCAATTGCTGGCAGCAGGCCAGTATCAGCAAATATCTCAGATAATGAAATAGGTGCGCCCTTCAAAGTATAACTAGCGCCCAATGGGGTTACCATTTTAATCAGCATCTCATTGATTGTAGCCATCTTTTCTCCTCAAATGCCAAGATCAATTCGTGTTATATGGTAAATTCTGTTTATATAATTCCTTACACAAATCATACTAATATTATACCATACTTTGCTATAGGTTTTTATTATTACTAATAATTCAAACTATTACCGCGGTGTCGGTTAGAAAGATAAACAGCGGCCCACTGTTTTTTATAGAAATTGGACCACTACCCTCATTACTCAAACCAAAGCTATTCAACGGTAGCCACACTTTACCATCATGGCTCTGATATTTGCAAGCCCCATTTAACACTACCTGACAAGGCTCAATAACAATACACGAGAAGGTACCTTGAATAGTTATTTGCCATTTACCAGCTGAAAACGCACGAATTTTATGATTAAAATTGAGAGTGGTTGGCTGAGTTCGTGCCTTCAAAAAATGGTGTGCTTCGCCTACGTTAATAATTTCATGGTCTCTGCGCCCACCTAGAAAACCATTAAGGTGAATATCGCTGAAATGCTCAGGTATCGAATTAAAGACATACGCTAAATCAGAGTAATCTTTCTCGGCAATAAGTTTTTCATCGAGTGGTTGGGATGAAGAATCACCATCTCCAACACTAAATCCTTGATTAGGGCCTCTGAATTCACTACCACTATCAACATAGACAATTGGCTCAGTGGTCACTGCTTCACCATCAAAAAAAGGCCCTATGAGGTTAACGCGTTGACAATCAGCAAACAACGGCTGTCTAAGATAGTCACTAAGTGTCATTTTATACCCTCTCTCCTAGCTATCCATCCACACTATAAACGCAAGAGAAGCACCCTGTCAGGGCATTTCTCTTAACCCTCTCAGTATTATTATAATAGCGCCCTGTTGTCATTGCGAGCATAGTGTAGCAATCCAGCATTGAAGTCACTATCAGCCCTGTTGTTGGATACCGCGATCAAGTCGCGGGACAACGAAGGTGATAAATACAATTGAGAGAGGATGGCCACTTCTTCTATTGTCTCCACTCCTCTCTACCGCTTGTGGAAGAGGAGAAAATAGCGCGCTTATAATGTGAGTACAGCGAAATAATCCAGCACAATCACTATCAGCCCCGTTGCTGTATCCCGCGGACAAGCCACGGGACAACGAAGAAGGCAAGGGATATAATATTATTCGCCCTGAGTTGCAGCACTGTCATCCTGTGCAACATCCTGTTTGAACGAAGCACGTAACGCATCCTCAATCTCACTCATTGACAACTCTTGTGGCGCCTTCTTAACCATACGCTCCTGATAATAAGCATAACCTGTTCCAGCCGGAATCAAACGTCCAACACAGACATTCTCTTTCAAGCCACGCAGATCATCATGTTTACCATAGATTGCTGCCTCAGTAAGTACCCGTGTCGTCTCCTGGAATGAAGCCGCTGATAGGAATGAGTCTGTTGATAACGATGCTCGCGTAATGCCCAATAAAATTGGTTGCGTGTAAGCTTCCCGCCCTTCTGCACCACGCTCATCACGAATTTTATCATTTTCATTCATAACATGGGCATAATCAAGCTGCTCACCTTTGATGAAATTGGTATCACCTGCGTCAATTACCGTACATTTGCGTAACATCTGCTGAATAATTACTTCGATGTGTTTATCATTAATTTTTACACCCTGCAATCGGTAAACATCTTGAACCTCATGAACAATATAGTCTGCCAATGCCGGTATACCTTGCAAACGAAGAATGTCATGTGGGCTAAGCTCACCGTCAGCAATAACATCACCACGTTGTACAAACTCTCCCTCAATAACAGTAATGTGACGCCATTTTGGAATTAATATTTCATGCGAATCGCCATCTTCTGCTGTGGTAATTAAACGTCGTTTACCTTTTGTCTCTTTACCGAAGCTAACAATACCAGATATCTCAGCCATAATTGCTGAATCTTTTGGTGAACGCGCTTCAAACAGATCAGCTACCCGTGGCAGACCACCAGTAATATCACGTGTTTTCGAACTCTCGCGTGGAATACGCGCAATAATGTCACCTGGTTGAATCGCACTACCGTCTTCGATATTAACTACTGTACCTGGCTGCAAAAAGAAGTGTGCGGGCAATGAACCACGTAACATAACATCATTGCCTTTCTCATCAACAACTTTAATCATTGGCTTTAACTCTTTGCTACCGCTACGCAAAGTTGAGTCACTAACAACAATACTACTTAATCCAGTAATCTCGTCAGTTTGTCGATTCATGGTGACGCCATCAATCATATCAACAAATTTGATTTTACCCTGACACTCATTAATCATTGGATGCGTGTGAGGATCCCAGGTGGCAACGACTTGACGTGGTGCAACAGAAACGCCCTCTTTTACATTTTCTGATAATACTGCACCATAAGGCAATTTATAACACTCCTGAATCTGGCCATGTTCATTAACAATCGCCAGCTCGCCTTCACGAGAAATTGAGATCAATTCATTATGAGAGTTTCCAACCAATTTAACATTGTTCAGTTTAACAATACCGCCATTTCTAACCTGAATCATATTCTCTGCAGTTGCCCGTGACGCGGCGCCACCAATATGGAAGGTACGCATAGTTAACTGTGTTCCTGGCTCACCAATCGATTGCGCGGCCATAATACCGACAGCTTCGCCCATATTTACCAGGCGACCACGCGCTAAATCACGACCATAACAGGTTGCACAAAGTCCATAACGGGTTTCACAGGTAATCGGTGAACGTACTTTAATACGATCAATACCCGCTGCTTCCAATGATTCAACCCACTGCTCATTAAGTAGTGTCCCTGCAGCAATAAGCGTCTCACTACTACCCGGTACCATAACATCTTCAGCGAGTGTACGACCAAGCACACGTTCACCTAATGTTTCAACAATATCGCCACCTTCAACTAACGAACGTTTTATCAATCCGTTTGATGTCCCACAATCAATCTCAGTAACAACTAAGTCTTGTGCAACATCAACTAAACGCCGAGTTAGATAACCTGAGTTAGCAGTTTTTAATGCTGTATCTGCCAAACCTTTACGTGCACCGTGAGTAGAAACGAAGTACTGCAATACATTCAAACCTTCACGGAAGTTAGCCGTAATAGGTGTTTCAATAATGCTACCATCTGGTGCTGCCATCAATCCACGCATTCCAGCAAGCTGACGAATCTGTGCCGGACTTCCCCGTGCACCGGAGTCTGCCATCATGTAAATTGAGTTAAAGGAATCCTGACGAATAGATTCACCATCAACATCTCTCACCTCTTCAGTAGCAATTGCCTCCATCATCGCTTTTGCTACTTCATCTGTTGTACGTGACCAAATATCGATAACTTTACTATAACGCTCACCATACGTTAGCAGCCCTGTTGCATACTGCTCTTCAATCTCTTTTACTTCACGCTCAGATTGACCAATAATGTCTGATTTCTTATCTGGCACAATCAGATCTTCTACACCAATTGAGATACCAGAACGGGTTGCATACCTAAAACCGGTATACATTAAATGGTCAGCAAAAATAACAGTTGATTTTAGATCAAGGCGGCGGTAACAGATATCAATCAAATTCGATATTGCCTTGTTATTCAATGTTTTATTGATAATGTCAAAAGATAATCCTGCGGGAAGAATCTCTGATAAAATCGCGCGGCCGGCTGTTGTTTCAACCAGTCGTACTACCTCATTCTTATTGCCCTCTTCATCGAATAACGTTTCACGAATTCGCACTTTGATCTCTGCATGCAGCGACACTGCGCCCGATTCGTAAGCACGATGAATCTCATCAACACTGGTGAAACTCATCCCCTTACCTTTTGCATTGGCATCTTCTCGAGTCATGTAATAGAGACCAAGTACAACGTCCTGTGATGGCACAATAATTGGGACACCATTCGCTGGAGAAAGAATATTATTCGTTGACATCATTAAGGCCCGCGCTTCTAATTGCGCTTCAACCGTTAACGGCACATGAACTGCCATCTGGTCACCATCAAAGTCAGCGTTATAGGCAGTACAAACTAAAGGGTGAAGTTGAATGGCTTTACCTTCAATTAATACCGGTTCAAATGCCTGAATACCTAAACGGTGAAGCGTTGGCGCACGGTTAAGTAAAACTGGGTGCTCGCGAATCACCTCTTCAAGAATATCCCATACTTCCGGTGCTTCAATTTCTACCATACGCTTAGCCGCTTTAATTGTTGAAGCTAAACCGCGAAATTGAAGTTTGCTATAAATAAATGGTTTGAATAGTTCAAGCGCCATTGTCTTTGGCAAACCGCATTGATGCAGACGTAGTGTTGGACCAACCACAATGACTGAACGACCAGAATAGTCTACCCGTTTACCTAATAAGTTCTGGCGAAAACGCCCCTGCTTACCTTTGATCATATCGGCTAAGGATTTTAGTGGTCGACGATTAGAACCGGTAATAGCACGGCCGCGGCGACCATTATCGAGTAATGCATCGACAGATTCTTGTAACATCCGTTTCTCATTACGTACAATAATATCTGGCGCATTTAGCTCTAATAATCGTTTTAAACGATTGTTACGATTAATAACACGACGATAAAGATCATTAAGATCCGATGAGGCAAAGCGACCACCTTCAAGTGGAACTAATGGACGTAAATCGGGTGGTAGTACTGGCAGAACTTTCAGTATCATCCACTCTGGCTTATTGCCTGACGATACGAATACTTCCAATAGTTTCAATCTTTTATAATATTTCTTTAACTTGCTTTCTGAGGTCGTTGAGTCGATTTCTTGACGTAAGTTAAGAATCTCTTCTTCCAGAGTCATATCTTTCAATAACTTTTCAATTGCTTCAGCACCCATTGTGGCAGTGAATTCATCACCATACTCTTCAACAGCATCAAGATACTCTTCATCCGTCAGCAATTGCCCTTTTTCCAACTTCGTCATACCAGGGTCGGTAACAATAAATGCTTCAAAATAGAGTACGCGCTCAATATCACGTAGTGTCATATCCAGCATCAAGCCAATCCGTGATGGCAGCGATTTTAAAAACCAGATATGTGCAACCGGGCTTGCTAGTTCAATATGGCCCATACGTTCACGACGCACACGAGCAATCGTGACCTCTACACCACATTTTTCAC
>JANQHY010000310.1 GCA_028282395.1 Gammaproteobacteria bacterium | reverse complement strand
GCGCCAACAGTATGAATCACAGACAGTTGAGTTGGCGACACTAAAAGAGCGTAATCGTCAGGGTGAAGAGAAGATCGCTCTGCTCAATGAAACCAAAACACAACTTAAACTTGAATTTGAGACATTAGCTAACCGTATTTTTGATGCCAAAGGGCAGTCGTTGCTTGATCAAAATCAGCGTAATTTAGATACGCTGATGAGTCCATTTAAGACCCAGCTAAAGGATTTTAAAGAGCGTATAGAGACACTGCATCGTCATGACTCACAGGAGCGTGTCTCACTAAAACATCAACTGCAATCACTACAACAGCTTAACCAACAGATGAGTGTTGAGGCTGCCAATCTCACCGATGCCCTAAAAGGCAATAAAAAAGTGCAAGGCGATTGGGGAGAGATGATTCTTCAGCGGGTACTCGAACAGTCAGGGTTACAGCAGGGGCGTGAATATCAGTTGCAGCAGTCATTGAAAGATGAAGAGCGGCGCCTCTATCGTCCGGATGCAATTATTCACTTACCTGATGGTAAAGATATTATTATTGATGCCAAGGTATCACTCAATGACTATCTTAGTTACTGTAATAGCGATGATGAAGAGCAGAAAAAGCAGTCGTTGAGTCTGCACATTGCAGCAGTTAAGCGTCATGTCGAGCAGTTGAGTGAGAAACGCTATGAGTCACTTGAAGGGGTGCGAACACTGGACTTTGTTTTTATGTTTATGTCAGTGGAGCCGGCTTATCTATTAGCTGTGCAGCATGACCCAACACTGTTTAGTAATGCTTTCCATAAAAAAATTCTTTTCGTTGGGCCCTCAACACTATTAGCAGCACTACGTATTGTTGAAACAGTTTGGCGTCATGAGGATCAAAATCGTAATGCCGCAGAGATCGCTCGCCAAGGTGGCCATCTATATGAGAAATTTGTTACGTTTGTTGAAGCTCTCGATGAAGTTGGTAAACATATTGATGGTGCAAGAAAAGCCTATGATATCGCCCGTAACCGTTTAGTAGAGGGGCGTGGCAACCTGGTGGCACGTTGTGAAAAGCTGCATAAGCTCGGAGTGAAAAAAGGAAAACGTTCACTAGCAAAACAGTTGGTTGAGATCGCAGAAGAGGAAAAGTAACTTTTTATTCAGCTTTTTTAGATTTATAGAAGAGAATAGATGTAAGTGTAGATAACCTAGTTTGGTTGATGGGAATCAAGTCTATTATTAATCAATGGTTCATCATTTGATTTAGAACAGCTGCTGAAAGCCCGTTTGAAAAGGCTAATAACACCTGAGAACGAGAATCGCCAGCCAGATTGCTGTTTATTATCCATTGCTAAATCAGTCTCAAGATTCTCTTCTTCAATGGGTTTAATAAATCTCCGTGATTTTACCTTCTTACAAAGATCGCGTTTTATCCCAAACTTGCTTAATAAATTATTCTGTTTTTTCTTTTTCTTTTCGTACTCGTCAATAAAGGTTTGCAGCTCTTGGTTAAGGTCACGTTGGCTTTTGTCATCATCACGCGTCTGGGAAGTGAAATCAAAAGAGTGTCTATCGCCTAAAGCATCACTATATGCCAAGCTGTGCTCATTATGCATTCCCATAGATGAATAGTCATCGTTAGGTTTTGAGCGAAATATATTGAAAAATTTTGAAATAAAGTTAGACATAATAGTTGCCCAAAAATGACATTATTGTAAATAAATTGTACATTTTTTCTGTTAAAAAGTCAATGTTTAGGTTCTCGGCTAATTCTATATTTATCTGTTTTAAGTGATTGTTATATAAATTATTTTTATTGATGAGGAAGGTTGTGGCAAGATTGATCGTTGGTAGGGTAATTTTATAATAATTCAATTAGTTATCTTCATAATAGATATAATTAAAATCAATCCGCAAAAAATTAGCTATAAAATGGTTATTCATCTAATTGTAGAGAAGTAGGCTATCCATACTCGGGCAAGTTGACTTTAGTACGGTGATGTTGAATCATATCTTCTCTAGTCTGAGAGAAAGGTGCGGCAATGGCTCAAACAAAACTGCTATTAATCGGTTGTGGAAACATAGGAAGTGCATTGCTTAATATATGGGCGCAGCATGAAGATTTGGCAGAGATTGTTGTCGTGCAGCCAAGTCTATCAGCGCAACAGACATTTGCGCACAGCAAATTTATTACCTTTGTTAAAACAGCAGAGGAGGTCGATGTAGCGTTTAATCCTGATATTATTGTGCTAGCTTTTAAACCACAACATCTTGATGAAGCGCTACCTCACTATCGCCATCTACTCGATAAGGCAACAGTTGTTTCACTGTTGACGGGTGTTTCCATAGCACGCTTGACGCCACATTGCCAACAGGCTGCTATTATCCGTATTATGCCTAATATTGCGATGCGAATTGGTCAAAGTGTTAATCTTATCTATGCCGATGACAAGGTTCGCGCTGCAGCGCAGCATGACATTAAGGCGCTGTTTGCATTAACGGGTGAGGTGGTTGAGTTGGAGAAAGAGAATCTGATCGATTTTCTTACCCCTATTGCTGCCTCTGGTCTCGCCTATTTTTTCCTGCTGGCGGAGTTGATGACGCAAGCGGCTATCAAATTTGGTGTGGCGCCAGATTTGGCAAAAACACTGGTTCAGCAAACGTTTTTGGGTAGTGCGCTGCTAGCAGAGCAATCACCAGAAGCTGATTTTACCGAGATGGTGACAAAAGTAGCCTGTAAAAACGGTTCAACCGAGGCTGGGCTGACACTGTTTCGTCCAGCGTTAACGGAGCTGTTTGACCAGCTAATGGAAGTATCGTTAAAACGTATTGAGCAGTTGAATCAATGAAAGTAGTTATTAAAGTTGGTACGCAGGCAATCCTGGCATCTGATGGTACCGTTGATGAAAATATGCTGTTAACACTGGTTGAGCAAATTGCTAGTCTGCAACAAGCTGGGCATAGTGTTGTGCTGGTGAGTTCTGGAGCGGTCGGTGCGGGTAGAGCAATAGCCCAGACTGCATTACACCGTCCTTGCAAAGATGCAACAGGTGAAAGACAGCTGCTATCAAGTCTTGGCCAACATGAATTATTGCATCACTATGCGAAACTATTTAAACCACACAATCTACAGGTAGCACAACTGTTGCTAACAAAACAGGATTTCCATACGCGTCATCATTACTTGAATATTGCGCGCCTACTGAATGAAGCATTGAAGCATAAAACTATTATCCCGATTATCAATGAGAATGATAGTGTTGCGATTGATGAATCAATGTTTACTGATAATGATGAGTTGGCAGGATTAATTGCTGCTCAGATTGGTGCTGCTAAGTTGATTATTTTAACCAGTGTAGCGGGCGTGTATGATCGTCACCCAGATGAAGCAGAAGCTGAGTTGATTACATTAATTGGCCCTACGGATAAATGGCCAACGCCTTCAGCAATGAAAAGTTGTCAAGGGCGTGGTGGGATGTTGAGCAAGTTAGCGATTGCGCGAAAAATGTCGGCATTAGGTATTTCAGTACATATTGCCCAGATGAGCATGCCGCAAGTGCTTAATAGAATTTTTCAGGATGAGAAAGTTGGTACAACAATTCTCCCACGCAAAAAGAAATCAACAATTAAAAAATGGATCGCATTCAGTGATGACCAGCAGAGTGGTGTCATCCATACCAATGAGTGTTTAACCGAAATTCTCATAAACGGCAACAGAGCTATCAGTATTCTTCCTGTTGGGATTAAAACCTTTAGTGGCCAGTTTAAGAAAGGTGATCTGATTGAAATAGTCGGGGCTAAAGGTGAGAAAATTGGTGTTGGCCTTGCGCGCTACGATGCAGATAAATTAAGTGAGTATTTAGGTCAGCATAATAAGCCAGTGTTTATTCACTATGATCATCTATATATTACGATTAGAAATGAAAAAATAGATCCGCTATAACCGTGTTGGCTAATAGGGTCTGAAATATTAGGAGAATCAACCATGCAATCAATTATGCAACAGTTGGAAAAAGTTAAAGCTGCTAGTTACGGATTATGTGAATTAAGTGATGAGCAGCGCAATCAGTTACTGTTGGCGCTTTCTGCAGCGCTGATAGAGTCGCTCGATCGTATTGTTGAGGAAAATAGCAAAGATCTGGCGTTAATGGAGGAGAGTGATCCGAAATATGATCGCTTGTTGTTGACACCAGCACGCATTAAAGCGATTGCTCACGATGTTGAAAAAGTTTCTCAGTTTTCTGCCGTCACGGATAAAGTATTAATGGAAAGAAAACTGGATAGTGGTTTACATATTCAGAAGATCTCTGTGCCACTGGGAGTGATTGGCGTCATTTATGAATCGCGCCCGAATGTTACCATCGATGTTTTTTCGCTCTGCTTTAAATCGGGCAATGCTTGTGTGTTAAAAGGTGGTAAAGAGGCGCATCATAGTAACACTATTTTGGCCGAGATTATTCATAAAGTCTTGCTGGCGCAGGGGTTGAACCCTGATATCGTTTATTTAATGCCTTCAGAACGAAGTGCTACCAATACGTTGCTACAGGCAGTAGGATTGATTGACATCTGTATTCCGCGCGGCAGTCAAGGGCTGATTGATTTTGTTCGCGATCATGCCAGGGTGCCGACACTTGAAACAGGTGCTGGTGTAGTGCATGCCTATTTTCATAGTAGTGCTGATTTTAATAAAGGACAGCGTATTATTGAGAATGCTAAAACACGCCGTGTTAGTGTCTGTAACGC
>JANQHY010000307.1 GCA_028282395.1 Gammaproteobacteria bacterium | reverse complement strand
ATATTTAAGAAATTTCATTTAGCAGAAAAATTAAAATTTATGCCTAATAGTGGTTATGCATTTGCTGTTATGCACAACTCTTGGCATAGCGTTGATTTGGTTGAAAACTTCGAAAAAGATCGAAACTCTATTATGCTTAATTATTTTAAGGTAGGAGAAATACCTGAAAAGGTGCGTTTGAGTAAAGTGATTCCTACATTGATAAAAAAATGTAGAGGTAAAAAACCTTAACTGGATGGCTCAAAAATCAAGCTTTCTCCTTGATAGATAGAATTTTCGTTGATCCCGAGCCTACCTTTGAGTATAGTCGACCAGTTGGCAGTCCTATGTCAATTGACTTCTTGAAAAAATTATTTTCAACTAATAAAATGGATTTATATAGTAATAATATTCAGCCATCTTAGATAAACTTTTATTAGAGGCGATGAGGTTTTGACATATAGTCTTTGGTTTGCATTTCGTTAAGTCGACTACAAGTTCGATTAAACTGAAACCTAAATTCATCACCTAAGTATATTTCACTTAAGTCTTTCTCAAAGCTTGCTATGATGTTAATAGAACGATCATACATTTCATCTACTAAACTGATAAATCGTCTTGCTCTATTATTGTTAAAGGTTGCCCGTAATCTGTCCTTAGGGCTATGATCGTCAAGCTGTGGAATATTACTGACTAGTAGAGTGTGAAAATTTTTTGCAATATAAATATAATCATACTGACTTCTAGGTTTTTCGCATAGTTCACTGAAATCAAACCAGATAATTCCATCTTTCATGCCTTTACATATCATGTTTCGATCATTTATTTGTATTGGGCCTGATACGTGGTTATTATCGTTACTCATTCCCTGGAAGTAATTAGATATTTTCTGAATTGTTATGTTGTTATCGCCAAAAAAGAATACAGGATTGGTGGGTTTCACTGTCAATCTATAATCTTTGTCGCCATTTAAGCAGACGATATGATTATGTGTATTCAACTGTTCAATTGCTTGAGTCAGGCAACTTATATTAACACCATTACAATCAAGCCTTTCTGGTGGAAGATTTGAGGTAATGACAAAAATCATACCGCGATTATATAGTGCTTTAAATAGTCCCTCTAGTAACATGGCATCGGCAATGTCATCAATATAAAGTTCATCAAGACAAATAATATCAACCTCTTCAGCTAATTCTTCGGCAATTTTATTCAGTGGATTTTTCTGGCCCGAGAATTTGAATATGGCGCCGTGGATATCTCTCATGAAGTGTTGGAAGTGGAGGCGTTTTTTTCTATTTGTCTCTAACGTATTGAAAAATATATCCATTAGATAAGTTTTGCCGCGACCAACTTTTCCCCAAATATATAGACCTTTAACGGTCTGTTTGCGGCTTCTTCGAGAGAGTTTGATTCTTTTCGATTTTTTACTCAACTGCTGTGCTAATGTCAGTAGTTGTTGCATGATATTGAGTTGAGCGCTATCAAGCTCAATGTTGCTCTTTTTTAGAAAGTCAATCGTACTGTTAGCCATTACTGTCGCGTCTATCTTATTATTCATCGCAGATGCCTATAATAGGTACTTTATTGAAAAATTCTACTTCTTTTGTAAGAAATTTTGATAAAATATCGCTTTGATTAAGTTCTTATTAAAATTTTTCAGTATGTTAGGTAGGTATAAAGCCATTGAAGAATGGAACTGGGTAGATACCCATGAAGTGGGATAATCTAAAACACGATAAAGTACTGTTATGAAGTTTAGCATCAACGACATTCACGGTAGATCAATCCATAACCTAAGCCAAACAGGATGGCACTGGCCATGCATTTTGCGATATGCGGTGATTAGTGATGGTTGTTGGTATGTTAAAGTGTAGAGATCGCAAATAAGATAGTATGGTTCAAGTTACGCTAGTCGGGATTTCCCCATATTTGCGCTATTGTATTGATAATGAGATAATGGTAATTAATAAATTAATTGATAATTGCATACTATGTAAACTAATGGGAGAGGCAATCATGAAGAAGTTGGTTTTTCTTGTAGGTGGAGCAACGGGATTTGTTGGTAGAGAACTTGTTCCATATTTAGCAAATAACTATCAAGATATTGAGGTGAGAGCATTAACTCGTGATCCAAATTCTGACCTTAGTTTAACTTTTGCAAAACTTCCTCAGGTTAAGGTTATTCAAGGTGACTATGATGATATAGATTCATTAAGACAAGCGGCTCAAGGAGTTGATAGAGCATATGTTGCTTGTAATAATGTCGACAAGCAATTTGAATTTGAATGTAATTTTATTGATGCGTGCAAATCTGAAAATGTCAGCCGTATTATTAAATTGGCGTCACTTAAGCATCTTTGCACAGCAGATGGGCCCGCTCACGGCGGAGCACACTATCGAATAGTGGAGCATTTGAAAAAAAGTAATATCCCTTATGCTGCAATTTATCCGACTTGCTTTTTCCAAACAACGCTATATTTTGTTCCATTCATTAAAGCACAAGGAGTCCTGCCTCATTTGCTAGGGGATACTGAGCAGCATTTAACAGATTGTCGTGATATAGCACAGTATATTGCTGCATTATTAACATGTAATGATGAGACTTTTGCTGGATTTAATGGTAAACCACTTATCATAGCAGGTCCTGATAAGTTGAGTGGTGATGGTTGGGCGGCTACATTAAGACGCCATGGAGTCAATGCTACATACAAAAAGATTGGGCCAGAAGAGTTCAAGAATAATTTCTTATCATTGGGTATACCAGAAGATATGGTCAAGAATATTACCGAATTTCATACGCCATTTTATGACAAGTCTATTCCAGTTCCAGATCAGTATTCAAGTCCTGAATGGGAAAGTCTTCCTGGAATTCCAAAACAGTATCGACGATATGATAACTTTATCAAAGAAATTGCACCGATTTTTAAGGATTAGAGATTAGAGTAGTATTTGTACATGAATGCGCTACTCTTCTGAGAGTGACGTGATTCTATTCCTTTATTCAATAAGTGGTTCAAGCTCTTTGCAATACCTGTTGGGCAAGAAATTAATGAACTTATAGTCAGCAATGTCATGTTGATAGAATGGATCATCTTTGATCGCTGCTTTTAGTGTTTCTTCATTGCCAGTTGCTAGAATAATGCCGCCATCACGTGGGTCTTTAGGGCCTGAAGCAAGAAAAATGCCTTGATCATAATATTTAGATAAAAACTCTCGGTGTTGCTCGAGAAGTTGATTGACCTTATCAAGAGAGGTTTTGTAGGTTAGTTCAATGATTATCATTCTTAGCTCCTATATTTCAGGGTTATTAGTATAGTAATAGGGTAAATTATCTCATATTATCTAAGCGAAAAAAACATTCGTTGTTTAGAATTAATTCGCCGCTAGTGAAATATGACTGTACTTATTAGATTAATCATCAAAAGTTCACTTCTGTGTACATCGCACTGTTGCTAAAATATCTAGTGCTTCACGTGCTTTTGCCGGGCGGATCTCTTTTCGCCACTCGCTCTTTGATAATTTATTGCCAGCTTGTTTGGCCTTTTTTAGATCATTTAGATAGGCCCATTCAGGATTGTCAGATGTTTTATGGGTGTTATAGGCTTTAACAAACGCCTTGGAGAACTCGGCATAGGTTGGCGCAACTCCTTCTGACCAAAACCCGCGAATCACCTCTTGACCGACAGCACAATAGGTTGAAATTTGTCCGGTTAATGGCAAGAGTAGTTTTGCTATCGTCTCATCACCATTTTTATATTGACCATAATAAACACGGTCAGTTTTCTTCAATCGTTTAGGTAATGTGTCGTGACAGACAACATTGCATGGGAAAGTAGTTGCTGCCGGCATAATACCGGTTTCCAAATACTTAATAATCCTCGCCAAAAGAATCGCCTTTCTATCAGAATCTCTAGTGACAGCAATGCTGCCATCTGGGCGTTCAATGCAAATTTTTGTCGGAACTTGATGCTTTTTACAAAATTCGGATAGTTCACTGCCGCTCCCTGAGCTGACATTCACATAATTTAATAATGGCCGTAATTTTTCTAATGCATTTTTAGATAGTAAACGTTGGCTTTTCATTGAAGTTTATTAATAGCATTGTATCGTAATATAGACAAACAGTATAACACTATACTAGCACAGTTGGCAGCTCTTACCAAATAGTGATTCCAATGGCCTAAATAGTTGAGTATAGGGATGTTAGCCCTTGGACGAGGGGTCTTTCTTAAATTAATATATTTTTCAATATATTAATGAGTTTCTAACATAGAAAGTCAATGAAGTGATTCGGTGGCAACAGAATCACTTCATGAACATAAAGCTAATTCATTTGATTAAGTGCTGTTAGACTATCCTGGTGAGTGGTTTGGTAAGAATAGTGGTTGTCGTCGTACTCTAAGTTAGCATTAGCGTCCTGATTATTAGAGCCTTTATTGTTTTTACGTAAACGGGAAATCTCCTTATTAATAATATCAACCGCTGTTGTATGACCATTCCTAGAGAAAGTATTTCGTGCATTTGAAAAGACAGCCCTCTCTTTTGCTTGCTCTAGCAGATATATTTTTTCATTGGCTGTAAGATCTTTATGCTCATTAAAATACTCCTTGAGAGCCGAAAGCGCTTTATTTCTAATAATAAACAGAGCATCTTTCCCTGTTTTAGATCTGTGTGAAAAGAATTGACTAAGAGTTGTCCTACAAACACTAAGGTAGTTATCATATTTCTTGAATAAGTTGTCATAGTGATTAAGGATGTCATGAAAGTTTTCCTGGGAGAAATCTTTTCCTAAGTCTTCTTGAAGCCTGCTAAGAAGCGCTGTTCGCTCATCGACATCGTTTTTTATAATATCTAGTCTCATGCTTTTGTAAAATTCACTTTTTTCAAAAGATTTTTTCATAGCGCTTACTGCTGCTACATTGCTAGATGATGCCACTCCAATATAGTCATATCCAAAGGAATAAATGTCTCTTTCACGAGTGATATTCAGAAAATTATTCTCGGAATCAATTCGCATAGAGCAGTGTGAATTAATTGATGTGTCCGTATCTGATTCTTTTTCGGGTTTTATATTGCCTTCTTTTAAAGCAGTTTTAATGGTTGTTGACATATTGACAACATCTTTTTTTAATTGTTTTTGTATGGATTCATCAGATTTATAAATATCCTTATGGTGCATGTATATTGTCATTTGTGCTGTTTTAAATCTGTCATTTGTTGAATTCACTCCCGATGTGAGAGTTTCTTGCTCGTGGAAGAAGCACCTGTAAATTATTTCATGATCTGACATGCTATTTATATCATTAGGATCGCCATTGTCTTTGGCCAGCTCTTTTATTTTGCCAACAAAAGCACTGATATTATCCAGGTCATTTTTATAATTCTCTTCAAGATGCTTTATAAAGTCAGCTATCTTTTTATCGGCTTCCTCTTTTGAGAGCATATCAAGGTCATCCATCTGGTGTTCGCTTAAATATTCTGCAAAAATATCTTTGATGAATTTATGGTCATAAAAGTATGGCTCATCCTTGTTTTCAGCAGAGAAATACTTTAGGTTCTTGATGATTCCTTTTGCCGTGCGATACTGATCATGGGGAACATTAACTCTTAGCTTGAAACCTACATAGAAACTGGGGTCATCTACTCCCTGATCATTTAATTCCTTTTCTAATTTAGCTCTGTCTTTTCTGACGGCGTCTAATGAGATTACTGTATTGACAAAACCGGGCTTTGCGTAACAGTCAAATGTGGTTAAACTTCTTACATCTCTTTCTTTGCTGCATGCCTCTCCA
>JANQHY010000219.1 GCA_028282395.1 Gammaproteobacteria bacterium | reverse complement strand
ACCGTCATTATCAATATCATTCAGTAATGGTTGAATAATTAGCGGAGTGTCTTCGTCAGTTACTCCACTGTCATCAACAGCAACCGGCGCTTCATTAACGCTAACCGTTTGGCCAGTAGTCTGCTGCTGTATGCGATCCTCTTCCCCAGAGCGTTCGATTAATGTTGCTTCGCTCTGTGTAAAAAGTCGATCACTATCAAAACCAACCGCAAGCGAATCAGGGATATTGTGATTATTCAAATCTAACTCTTCAACTGCCAGTGCCGCTGGCAACACTTCCTCTTCTTTCTCTTCCTGACTTTCCATACTTGGCAAATTATCTTGATAATTGCCTAAGTTATCTTTCTCCTGCTTGTCTGAAATTAACATGCCCTCTGAATCAACTTTACCATCTGTATTCTCTCTGATATCTCTATTATCTTTCGCTGATTGCGCAGCCTGTTTATTGCCTTCTTGCCGCAAAATATCACTATCAATATTTTCTTTACTATTAGTATCATTTTCAGCCATGGCGGGCACCATTATTTACTACCTTTACTTAAAGTATAGCCTACACAGAGAAAAATAAAATAAAATTATTTCCTTTAAAATAATTTAAAATCAATATCTTATAGAGAATAAAGCGCGTGTTTGTGAAAATAGCGAATGGCTTCAATGCTAGAACAGATTTCGTCAGATAGTCAGGATGGAGTTAACCCATCGTTGTCCAAGGCAAATGCGTATATTTTACGTATTGTTTACATACGCAATCAAATTTAAGATGTTAATCTACAATTTCATAAGCGCCAATAAAAGAGGCCGGGATGAGCACAAAAAATTCTATAACATTAAAACTGGAGGTATAACAACTATGACTAATCAAGAAAACAGATCAGCAAAGCGCGTCATGAAGATGATCTTTGGTGAAGAAAAATGTATTGAGGTAGAAAAAGCGCTTGATGAATTATCACCTGACTTACGAAGACTAGCAACAGGCTTTCCGTTTAGTGAATTCTATGCTAGAGATGATTTATTAGATTTAAAGTCAAGAGAGCTTATTACATTATCAACATTAGCAACGCAAGGCACACTGCCCCAGTTAAAATTACATATTGAAGCTGCACTTAACGTTGGTTGCACTCCAGTACAAATAGAGCAAGCATTATTACAACTTATCGCATATATTGGTATGCCCAAAGTCATTAATGCCATGCAAGTTTACAAAGAGGTAATTCGTAATATGAAATAATAGCATTGTAGATAATTATAGAACCCAAGCCCATATTATGGTATAATCTGCCTTATATGTTAAAAAACTTTGGTTAAAGCAATGAATAATAAAAGAAAATTAGGCGTTAGAGAAAAAACGACAAGGATTCTTGAGAAAGAAGCTCACGGCTCGACAGCGATGTCAACGCTAATAAAAGTCGACGCACTAATTGATTTCACGCTTTTTCACCAGGCATGGCACATTATGTTTGATCGCCAACCTCTGTTACACGCTACAGTCACCGGCTCAAATAATGATCATTCCTTTAACTTTTCAGCAAATTTTTCCGATATAGAAATTAAACATCTGACAAATATACCATTTAAGGATATTGAGACAGAGTATAGCATCTCTATTGTAAAAAATTTTACTGAAACGAAAAGCCTGTGGCGTGCGACACTCATTACGATAGAAGAAGAAAATAGTAGTTACATTATTTTCGGCTGCTCTCATATTATTTCAGATGGCAAGTCAATAAGTTGGCTACTGGGTGATCTACTGCGCTGTATCATCGAATTAGAAGTGGGTAAAGAACCCCAAAGAACCTCTTATCCGATCCCGGAACCTTTGGAGAATATTTTCGACTATACACGGTTTTCACCGCCACCACAGCCACCACAGTTATCTCTGAAAGCGGCTCAATTCGAAAACTCCCCCTCAGTCCAAGCACCCGTTTCAAAGAATATTTTGCATAGATTGGAACCCAACATAGTTGACCAGTTATTACAATCCTGCCGCGCCCATAATGTCACTGTCACGGCTGCAATAAGTGCTGCAATGATGCAAGCCTTTCTTGAGCAGGATAATATAGTAGATAATGAGATGATATTCTCTGTTGCACTCAATCTTCGTCCTTATACTAAACCTTTAGTCGAAGAGCGCGTACTTGCTCTCTATGCCCACCAAGTAATGTTTGCACTAAATTATGATAGCGATATCAGTTTTTGGGAAACGACAAAACAGATATTGCATACTTATAGAAAAACTATTTATGAGTACGCCTTAGATGAAAGCGGCGATCCATCTGCTCTGGAAGCACTCACAAACTCTATACTTGGTTCAATAGAGAAAGAACAATGTTTTATCCCTTACACATGCAGTAATCTCGGTGTCGTTGATAAAGCATTCGAGGATTGTGGCAAATACAATGTATCAAACTACTTTTTTACCGTAAAAAATCAATTACTGCTTAGTATGGTCGTCTTTGCTACAACCATTCAGAACACTTTATGTTTAGACTTCAACTACTGCGTACCAGTTATCAGTGATAAAACCGCCCAAGCTTATGCAGAAAGAACATTAACAATATTGAAAGATAATCTATCTATTCAAAATTAACGTAATTGGATTTACGCTTCAGCAGTCTGCAGAGCCAACAATAAAATGTCACATAGCCCTGTATGATTAAGATAAATGGCGTTGAGCAATGAATTTGTAGATTGGCTGACTCTCTCTTTGATAGTGCTGATTACAGCTATAGAGTAATTTAATTGTATGATCATTACCACTTTCTATTGCCTGTTGGTAGAGTGGTTGCCAATCTAATTGCTCATATTGCTGATACTCATCACTATTCAATTCAGCCAATTGCGGCAAACCAATTGCCAAATAGACACTAGCAAAATGATAGGCAAAAGCATTGGCAACAATCTCTTTTTCACCTTCACTCAACTGCTGCATAACAAGTTGCAGGGCATGAGAAGCTGTAATCAAATGGAGGGTTTCAAAGGTATTACATTGAATATGTGATTTTAGTGCAAGGGCATTAAGCTCTGTCAACGTATTAGATGTCATAACAAAGCGTGTTACTAGTTCAGCTAATTGCGGATACTGAGCAGCAGCAGACTGCATACGTTGGTAAATTAACCCATCATGTGAAGCTTTAATGACACTCTCTTTACATTGCTCATAAAGATGGTTAAAGGCCTGTTCAGGACCACTATAACGTATGACATCTGATATGTTACCAATATTTAGGTAGTGGGAAGCCCAATAGCTAATACTTGCTACAATTTCACTCATACCTAATGTTTCATTATCATTATAGAGATCAAGCGCATAACCTAGCCTAATTAGCGCATGGAATGCACCACTCCCTATACCGTTAGCAAGCAATCCAATATATTGATTCAAAAATACCGTATGCCCAAGCTGTTGGCACTCTTCACTAAAATAACTGCTGTATGCCTTGTAATATTCATTACTGCCAAGATAGATACGCCAATTATCATGAGTGATTGCAGCAATATTATCACCATTATCTGGAATCAAGATTAATTTATCAATGTACTGTGCATAAAATTTTTTTATATCAGACACCTTGGCACCGATTCTGCTAAGTGCAATCAATACCATAGGTAAATGGTTTGACATGCCATTTTGATAGGTTGGCAAATATAGACTGGCCTTTTCTAGTAAGGCGAAAACTTCGTCTTGCACTTTTATCTCCCACAGCAGAAAGTTTTTCACTTACCCTTAAGAAGCCATTCTACTAAAATGGCAAAATCACTGTCAATAATAATAGTATTACTTACGATAGCAGGAAAACAAATCGGAAGTTTTCTGCCACACTAGGGCTCTATTGAATTTGCATTTTCTGTTGACAGGCAAACTCTGTTGTCTGCTCAACCAATTTTTCTGGCGGATTTTTTACATGCTCTCGCCAAAATGCCCAACATATTATTTCAACCATTGGCTTATGCTTTTTTTCGTGGTCTTTTTCAACAAGAGCCGCGTCAGTTTGCTCACAATTTGTTCCAAGGCAGGCATTTACTTGTGAAAGCCTTGCTTTCGTTATTTTTAATACCTTGTCATCTGCATATTTATAAATATCTTGTATTTTAGCCGTCTTATCTACTTCTACCGCACTTATTCTATCTTCTTTATCTAGTTGAAAATTTATAAAACCGGCATTTCCGACAGTTAGCTGAATATCCAAAACATCTTGTATCTCATAATCTGAACTATCTGAGTCTACAGTGGGTTGTCGCACCCAAATTCTTGTCTCTTTCTCAGTTGACAGATAAGCAGACGCAATAAAATAGTATGTGCCTTTATTGACATTATACATGATATATTTTTTTACATTATTATAGAAAGACTCATCTTCATGATAAACAAAAGTCCTATTCACATCATAATTCTTTTCAAAACTGTATGACATATTCTACCCCTTACTATTGTTCATTTTTAATTAAAATAGACTACAGAATATCACCTCCCTGGACAACCTTATTTAGGTTAATCATTCAAAAAAGAACAGAAGAAACAAATAAGGTTGTTACCCATTCTGTTGCCAATACTTTAATAATGTTGTATTCCCATGGCAAATTCGTTATAATAGCGAAATTTATTATTAATAATTATGATGTTAGGTATACAAAATGGCCAATGATCACCCATTAAAACGCTTTTCTCAAGCTGAGTTAAAGGCTGCAGCAACCACAATTCGCAACAAGATGCTGGCCGCCAAAAAGAATGGCAATTATCATACTTCTCCTTTTAAGCATCTGATTGTAGATAACTTCTTACCAGCTGAAATGGCACTATCATGCTTGGAAGGCTTCCCTCACCCACAAGAGGATACCTGGGATAGAGAGAATGATAGTGACATTGAGATTAAACAGCGCACTACGTGGAAATCCGAATTTGACATACCGGATGCAATTGTCGATAGTGTGCGTCTACTGAATTCATCAACATTTCTGTTAACCTTGGCAGAGATTCTTGACATTAAAAAAATTATTCCCGACCCCTACTTTACTGGCGGTGGGCTCAACATAACGCTACCTGGTGGACTGCTTGATGTCCACGTTGATGGCAATTATCACGATGCCACCAGTCTTAATCGACGCATCAATGCCATTCTATATCTAAACCCTAACTGGCAAGAGAATTGGGGCGGTGAATTTGGCATCTATGATAATCTGGGAGAGACCTGCGTAAAAAAAGTTGCGCCCCTCTACAACCGCTTAGTCGTTTTTGACACCCATGACAAAAGTTATCATGGTTTGCCCGACCCACTAAACTTCCCTGAAGGCGAATATCGTAAATCGATTATCCTCTACTACTACACCAAAGCACCACGCGATACCGAGCAGAATATTGTTGATCAACCACATAGCGCTCTGTGGAAAAAACGTAACTTCACCGATAAAAGAGGTAATGTTACGCGAGACTATACATAAAAAGTCACACAATGCGCCTATCAAGCTAATAGAGAACTATCAGGCATGAAAATACTACAGGTTAATGGTTATGAATCCCCGGGACGGCGATTCCATGGACTCTCTATTACCCCTCTATTAAAACAAAATGGTATAGACTCACGCCATCTAGTCTGGTTTAAGGATACAGATAATCCGGAGGTATTAACCTTTGGTGGAAAAATCATTAAAAGTACGAATCTTCTGATTCGTGCTGTCGAGCGCGCTACATCACTACAATCGGTACTATACCCTCACGCAAAACAGATGATGAAAATGCCTGCCTTTCAAGAGGCAGACCTCGTTCATCTACATATTATCCACTCAGGTTTTTTCAGCTTTTCTCATTTACCAATGATAACTGCTGCAAAACCGACTGTATGGACACTACATGACCCTTGGGCACTAACTGGCCACTGCATTCACCCACGCAACTGTAAAAATTGGCTTAATGGTTGCGGCAACTGCCCTGACTTAAAAACTAGCAAACCTCTATTGATAGATACCACTCGATTTCTATTTAATTATAAGCGTAAAGCTTACGAGCAGTCTAACCTTACTATTATCGTTGCATCAAAGTGGATGCACGACATGGTTAAAGCATCACCTATGTTGAATCATGCAACCGTTCATCAAATTCCATTCGGACTTGATCTCAATTTCTTCTCCACTGCTGCAGCCCCCAGTGCACGTAAAAAACTTGGCATTGCTGATGATGCACTAGTAATAGCTTTTCGCTCAGATAACAATGAATTCAAAGGACTGCCCTATATTCTGCAAGCTCTTAACCGTATTAAAGCTCAACAGCCGATAACAATTCTCACGCTAGGCCGTAAACCGTTAAAACAACAATTTAACCACCCTTTCCAAATTATTAATCTTGGTTGGAGCAATGATGAAGCACAAATTAGAGATGCGCTTGTTGCAGCGGATATCTTCGTCATGCCATCACTTGCCGAAGCTTTCGGCATGATGGCGA